>JANMHY010000626.1:0-5483 GCA_031375525.1 Burkholderiales bacterium | reverse complement strand
CACCGAGTGGCATGACTTGGGCGCAGCCCACTTCGATCGCGCCGACGCCCACAAAACTGCCGCACGCCTTATTCGCAGACTCCAGCAGATCGGCTATACCGTCCAGGCCACACCAGCTTGACGAGTGAAGTTTCATTTCAGACTGCCGCCTTCTTGGCTTTGACCATAGCTCGGATCTTCCTGGTGAGCGGGCCGAGGACGCGGTAGCGCAGCAACAGCGGCAAGGTTTTCACGATCTGCCGCGGATCGCGTGAGCAGGACAGGTGATCGACGAACTCGCACACCGGGCGGCCGTCACGCGCAGCCACAAAGTACGGCGGCTTGATCGTCGGATCGAAGTCGCTCGAACGCATCACCTCAGCCACGTAGGCCCAGCGCGATCTCGCCGTCACGTTCTCATAGGTCTTGTGCAGCGTCAGCGACGAGAAGACGACCACGTCGCCCGCTTCGGCCTCGATGAATACCCGCCCGCTGTCGGGATCGTCATAGCGGTCGGAGCCGACCGCGGCGAAGTGGTTGGCGACGCGCCCGTGGGGGATGCGCTGCCTGTGGCTGCCAGGAACGAGCCATAACCCGCCGTTGTCCTTGCGCATTTCGCTCAATGCGATCCAGACCTGGTAGTGCTGCTGCGGCAGGCGGTTGTAGCCGTTGTCCTGATGCCAGGCAAAGACGCCGGAGTCGGGCCCCTTGGCCACGGCCTGATCCCAACGCACCCACAGGTCGGGGCCGGCGATGCACGACAGGAAGTCGATCAGCGCCGGCTGCGTGATGAAGCGGCGGATCAACTCGCTCTTGCGGAAGATGTCGCTGTAAAAACGCATGCCCCCTTGGTCCAGGGGCTCGGCCCGATCGGACTTGAGTTCGAAGCTCTGAATCTCGGCGATGAAGTCTCGCATCTGCTCAGGGCTGAACATTCGCCGCGAGACGACGAATCCTTCTTTGTCGAACTGTCGGGCCAGCGCCACCGAGATTGCTGGTGGCGTTGCTTTTTTTTCGAGGCTCATTTCAACCATGGGGCTGTCCAGCGACACGGCGTTCATGGGGCTCACAGGCCATCCCGTCGTGCAGGTCCGAATTTCGGGGCTCGCCTATTGTCAGGCCGAGTGTTCGGGTGTCGGTGCCCCTGGAATGCGTGCCACAGGGCTGCGGCATGTGTTGGTTCGCTTGACCTGGGCCGCAAGTCGGTCCTGATCGAACCACACCGGGCTGACGCATGACCTTGCCCGCGATTGCACATCGCTCTGGCAATCGGCGTCTCTCCACGTTCGAAATCAAAGTTGGCCGGCACACCATGCGCCTTCGCGTCGCCGTCCTCTTCGCCGCGCTTCTTTTCGGAGCTGCCGATTCGTTCTTCGATGCGCGCGCCACCCGTGGCCCTCAATTCCACGCCTCCGCTCCCTACTGCGCCGGATCCCTCATCTCCCAGCGCACGTTGTCGACGGCGGCCAGCACCTCAGGCGACAACACCGTGCCCCAGGCATCGATGCACTCATCGAGCTGCGCCACGCTGGTCACGCCGATGATCGTGCTGGCGACGCGCCAGTTGCCGTAGCAGAACGCCAACGCCATCTTCGTCGGCGACATGCCGTGCGTACGCGCCAGGGCGTTGTACCGTTTGGCCGCCGCCAGCGACTCCGGCCGGCCCCAGCGCTGCGTTCGAAAGCGCTCGAAGACGGCGATGCGGCCGCGGCTCGTGGCGTCGTCGAAGCCGCGCGCGTCGTACTTGCCGGTGAGCGCGCCGAAGGCCAGCGGCGAGTAGGCGAGCAGGCCGACGCCGCTGCGGTGCAGCGCTTCATCCAACCCGTTATCGACGACGCGATTGGTCAGGCAGTACGGGTTCTGCACCGAGACCACGCGCGGCAGGCCGTGCTGCTCGGCGACGCGGATGAACTCCATCAGCCCCCACGGCGTTTCATTCGACAAGCCGATGGCGCGCACCTTGCCGGCCTGGATCAACTTGCTGAGCGCTTCCAACTGGTCGTGAATTGGGGTCTGCGGCTGGTCCTTGGCGGGGTCGAAAACCATCGACGTGAACAGCGGCACGTTGCGGTTCGGCCAATGAATCTGGTAGAGGTCGATGACGTCGGTTTGCAGGCGGCGCAGGCTTTCGTGGCAGGCCTCGTGAATATCCGCCGGCGTCACGTCGGCCTTGCCGCCGCGCACCCAGTTCATGCCGCGCGCCGGGCCCGAGACCTTGCTCGCCAGCACCACCTTCTGCCGCATGCCCGGGCGTTGCGCGAACCAGCGGCCGAGGATGGTTTCGGTGGCGCCGTAGGTCTCGGCCTTGGGCGGCACCGAGTACATCTCGGCGGTGTCGATGAAGCTGATGCCACGCTCGACCGCGCGGTCGAGGATGGCAAAAGCGCCGGCTTCATCGACCTGCTCGCCGAAGGTCATGGTGCCCAGACAGACCGGCGTGATCTGCAAGGGGCCGAGGGCAATGGTTTTCATGCTGGCAGTGGGGTTGATTCGATAGGTAGCATCGGCCCCAGAACAGGGAGACCGAACCGAGGTTGGAGGGTACCGCGTGACGATTCTGATCGTTGGCGCCACGGGCTTGCTGGGCCGCGCCACCGCGAAGGCGCTGCTCGAGGACGGGCAGCGCGTGCGCGTGCTGGTGCGCGAGCCGGCGCGCCAGCCGCAGCACGTCAGCGCGTTGCAGCAGGCCGGCGCGGAGTTGGTCAGCGGCGATCTCACCGACCCGGGCTCGCTGGAGCGGGCGTGCAAGGGCGCGTTGCGCATCTTCGCCTGCGCGCACTCGTTCCTCGGCCGCGGCCGCTACACGAGCGCGCAGGTCGATCACGTCGGCCACAGCGCGCTGATCGCCGCGGCGCAGTCGGCCGGCGTGCCGCGCTTCGTCTATACCTCGGCGCTGGGCGCGCGCGAGAATCATCCGATCGACTTCTTTCGCACCAAGTACGAGATCGAAGAGGGGCTGCGCGAGAGCCACATTCCCTACACCATCCTGCGCCCGGCCGCCTTCATGGAGCAGCATATTCACGAGTTCATCGGCAAACCGCTTCTCGACAAGGGCGTCACGCTGATCTTCGGCGCCGGGCGCAAGCGGCGCAATTTTGTCTCGGTGCGCGACGTGATGCCGTTTGCGGTGACGGCGCTGCGCGACGATACGCTGGTCAACCGCACGCTCGACCTCGGCGGGCCCGACAACATCAGCAACCGCGATATCGCCGCGATGTATGCGCTGCGCTCGCGGCAGGGCCGCGTCGTGCACCTGCCGCTCGGGCTGGCGCGCGTCGCAGCGCAGGCGCTGCGGCCGTTTCACGAAGGCGTGGCGCGTGTGCTCGAAATGGCTGCGGTGGCGGACGACGATTGGGACGAGACCTTCGATCCGCGGGCGCTGCTGGCCGAGTTCCCGCGCGAGATGATGACGGTGGAGCGCTTCGTCAACGAGCGCGTGCGCGACTGGCGGCGCTCGCGGGTAGGGCGGCGTCGGTAGCGCAGGGCTGCCTGGCCCGTCGTGCTCCAATCGATCTGGAACAGGCTCTTTCTTCGTCACGCGTGGATTTGGCAAGACACACCAGACCGACGGGAACTCTGCACTTCGTGCTGGACCTCAGCGGCCGACCGAAAGCAGCGCGTGGCGCGAGCGGCTGAGCGCTGGTTCGTCATCACCGTGGTGCTGATGGCGCATGGGCTGCTGTTGTGGGCCTGGCGCCATGCGGCGGCGCCTGCGCCCCGCCAGGCGAGCCTGCGCACGGCTCCACCCGTCACAGTGTTGCGACTGATCCCACCGACACCACCAGCAGCGGCGACACAGGCGCTCGACGCCGCCGCGACTCCGCCAGCCCGCCTCAACCGATCACCCCCGCCGAAGCACGAAGCCGCCGGGCCGCAGGCGCCACAAGCCATCACCGTTGGGGTCGAACCCGCAGCATCGGCGGCGCTGCCGCCGGCACTCGATCTGTCGGTGCCGCGCGCCGCCGCCGCGCCAACGCAACGCACGATCAAAGACCAAGTGCGGGGCGACCCGCGTGCCAACACGCCGCGCGCCAGCGTCGAGTCGCGGATTGCTGCACTCAATGGTCCCGATCGCTGGGAGGCCGAACCGATGGACGCAACGCGCACGCGCTGGCGGCGCAACGGCCAGTGCATCGAAGTGCATGTCGCGCGCAACGCGCAGATCGATCCGTACAACCAATCCTTTTCGCCAACACCCAAGGCCGTCAAGCCGAGTTGCGATTGAGTGCGCGCTCCTCTTCCTGCAACCGCAGCACACGCCGCTGGACCTTGCCGGTCGTCGTCATCGGCAGCGCGCCGATGAACTCGATCTCCTTCGGGTACTCGTAGGGTGCGAGGCGGCCGCGAACATGCTGCTGCAATTGCTCGATCAGCGCAGCGTCGCCAACGTGGCCGGCGGCGAGCACGACATAGGCTTTGACCACCGCGCCGCGGTCGGCGTCGGGCTTGGGCACGACCGCCGCATTGGCCACCGCGGGATGCTTGACCAGGCAGTTCTCGACCTCGCTCGGCCCGATGCGGTAGCCCGCGGCCTTGAACATGTCGTCGCTGCGGCCCTGGTACCAGAGGTAGCCGTCCTCGTCCTGCGCCGCGGTGTCGCCGGTGCGGCACCACGAGTTGTCGGGGTCTCCGGTGAACTTGGCGCGCGTCGCATCGTCGCGCTGCCAGTAGCCGAGGAAGAACACCGGATCGAGGTGGCCGTGGATGTCGCGCCGGTGCACGGCCACGTCGCCGGCCTCGCCCGCAGGCAGCTCGCGGCCCGCGTCGTCGATGACGGCGATGCGGGGCCCGGGATCCGCGCGGCCCCTGCTGCCGGCGCGCGCCGGCCAGCCGGCTTGCGCGCGGCCCTGCTCATCGATGCTGCGGCCACAGTTGCCGACGATGTAGTTGATCTCGGTCTGGCCGAACATTTCGTTGACGGTGACGCCGAACGCGTGTTTGCAGTAAGCGAACACCGCATCGCCGACCGCTTCACCGGCGCTCATGATGGCGTCGAGCTTCAAGCCGGCGTGCCCCTGCGGCAGCGCCTTCATCATCGCCTTGAGCGCCGTCGGAAAGAGGAAGCTGTGCGTGACGCCATGCCGCAGCATCAGCTCGCAAGCACGCACGGCATCGAAGCGGCCGTTGAAGCCGACGATGCTGCCGCCGAAGTAGAGCGTCGGCAGCAGCGCATCCATCAAGCCACCGGTCCATGCCCAATCCGCCGGCGACCAGAAGCGCCCGGCGCGGTGCGGGTACCAGTTCTGGCTGCACACGAATCCCGTGAGGTTGCCGATCAGCGCGCGCTGCGGCATCAGCGCGCCTTTGGGCGGGCCGGTCGTGCCGCTGGTGTAGATCAACACAGCCGGGTCGTCGGCGAGCGTGACGGCGGGCGTGATCGGCGCGCGCGGCGGGCGCAGCGTCGCCTCCCCATCGACGCTGCCCCGCCCCGCCGCAGCGCCGACGGCGACGATGTGTTCGAGCGCCGGGCACGCAGCCGCGGCGGCGAGCAGCGCCTCGATCGC
>JANMHY010000620.1:0-3060 GCA_031375525.1 Burkholderiales bacterium | reverse complement strand
CTGGCCGACGAGGCTGTCCGGCGTCCAGTTGGCCAGGCCGATGTGGCCGCCGGGTTGGCACACGCGCGCCATCTCGGAGGCCGCTTTGGCGTGGTCGGGCGCGAACATGACGCCGAAAGTCGACAGCACGGCGTCGAAGCTGGCGTCGGCATACGGCAGCGCTTCGGCATCGGCGACTTCGAACTTGACTTGCAAGTGCTCGGCGCGCGCGCGCTCGGCACCGCGTTCGAGCAGGCTGCCGACGTAGTCGGTGGAGGTGACGATGCCGCCGCGCCGCGCGGCGGCCAGCGTCGCGTTGCCATTGCCGGCGGCGACGTCGAGAACGGTTTGATCGAAGCGGATGTCGCAGGCTTCGGCGAGCTGCTCGCCGACGATCTGCAGCGTGGTGCCGATGACGGCGTAGTCGCCGCTCGACCAGGCGGCTTGCTGGCGGGTCTTGACGGCGTTGAGGTCGGTGGCGGGTGCGTTCATGGCAGAGGTCTCCTGTTGATCGGTGACGCACTGTCGGGCACGCGGGCCCGGTCTGTCCTGTTCAAGCGTCCCGAGTGTTTGACCGATCGTCCGCAGCCGGCAACCTAGGGGTGACGCACCGCGCCGGCGCGAACACAATCGGTGGCGTCGCTTTCAGCGAGGTTCAACATGGCCGCTCGAGATCTCGCCACTGCCTTGCAGCGTGTGCACGCCGTGCTGCAACGCCGCCCCGACAGCGGCCTGCACGACGACGCACCGGCCACCGCTTGCTGGCGCGGCGGCACGCGCGTCGTTGCCAGCCACGCCAACGGCCAGCAGGTGCTGACCGACATGCCGGCCGAACTCGGCGGCAGCGGCGATCAGGTCACGCCGGGCTGGCTGTTCCGCGCCGGGTTGGCGTCGTGTGCGGCGACCAGCATCGTCATGGCCGCGGCGCGCGAAGGCATCGAGCTGCAGACCCTCGAGCTGCGCGCCAGCAGCCGCTCCGACGCGCGCGGCCTGCTCGGCATCGCAGGCGCCGATGGCCAGCCGGTCGATGCGATGCCGGGCGATGTGCAACTGCACGTGCGCATCGCAGCAGAAGGCATCGCGCCCGAACGCCTGCGCGCGTTGGCCAGGCAAGGCATCGCCTGCTCGCCGATCCCGCGCGCGGTGCAGCACGCGGTGCCGGTGGCGCTGCACATCGACGTCGATTGATGGACGCCCTGTCGCAAACACTTCGCGAAGCACGTTGATGGACGCGCTATCGCAAACTCTGCGCGTCGTGCGCCTGGCCAGCGCCATCTTCATCAATGCGCGCTTTTCCGCGCCGTGGTGCTACCAGTCGCCGCGCGCCGATTCGATCGTGCACCTGCTGGAGCCCGGCGCCGAGCGGCTGGTGATCTTTCACCTCATCACCGAAGGCGGGTGCTACGCCCTGCTCGGCCAGGACGCGCCGGTGCGCCTGTCGGCCGGCGACGTCGTGCTGTTCCCGCAGGGCGATGCACACCTGATGTGTTCCGAGCTCGGCGTGCCGGCGGCCAGCGGTGGCGCACCGCTGAGTGAACTGCTGTCGCGCCGGCCGAGCCAGCTCGCTTACGGCGGCGGCGGTGCGGCAACGCGCCTGGTCTGCGGCTACCTGGCCTGCGATGCCCGCCTGGCGCGCCTGCTGCTCGCCGGGCTGCCGCCCATCGTGCGCGTCAACGTGCGCGGCTCCGCCGCCGGTTTGTGGCTCGAAGCCTCGGTGCGCTATGCGCTGGCCGAAGCGCGCTCGCCGCGGCCCGGCGGCGAGGGCGTGCTGGCCAAACTCTCCGAAGTGCTGTTCATCGAGGTGCTGCGGCTGTACATGAACGAGCACGCCGAAGGCCGCACCGGCTGGCTCGCCGGCGTCGGCGACCGCATCGTCGGCGCGGCGCTGAACGCGATGCACAGCCAGCCCGCGCAGGCGTGGACCCTGGAAGAACTCGCGCACACCGCCAACACCTCGCGCTCGGTGTTCGCCGAGCGCTTCGTGCAGCTCGTCGGCAGCACGCCGATGCAGTACCTGACGCAGTGGCGCATGCTGCTGGCGTCGAATCTGCTGAGCCAGAGCAATGCGCCGCTGGCCAGCATCGCGCAGGACGTGGGCTACCAGACCGATGCCGCGTTCAGCCGAGCGTTTCGCCGCGAGTTCGGCGCGCCGCCCGCGGCGTGGCGGCGGCGGCATGCAGCGCAGGTGGCATCATGAAGGCCAATGCTCGGCTACCGCACGCACCAGACGCCTGTCGCGATCAGCGGTGTCGATGACCTGCTGATCCGCTCGCTCACGAATCGCCAGCAGTTCCACGACCCGCAAGGCCATGCCGAGCGCATCGGCATCTCGTCCGCGTCGTGGCCGCTGTTCGGCATGTGTTGGCCCTCGGGTGTGGCGCTGGCCGCGCGCCTGGCGCAACGCGAAGTGCGCGTCGGCGAGCGCATTCTCGAGATCGGCTGCGGCCTGGCGCTGCCGAGCCTGGTCGCACACCGGCGTGGCGCCGAGATCACCGCCAGCGATTGCCATCCGCTGGCGGCCGGCTTCCTGCGCGCCAACTTGCGCTTGAACGGCCTGGCGCCGATGAGCTACCGCCATGGTCAGTGGAACATCCCGGCGCGCGAGCGCGTGCGCAGCGCCGTGCACCGCGGAAGCGTGGTTCGTGGCCGCTTCGACCTCATCATCGGCAGCGATCTGCTCTACGAGCGCGATGCGTCCGGCGGCCTGGCGTCTTTCATCGGCAGGCATGCCGGCGCGCGCTCGAAGGTCTGGATCGTCGATCCGGACCGCGGCAACCGCGCCGCCTTCAACCGCCAGATGGCAACAGAAGGTTTCACTCGCAGCGAAGAGCGGCTCGATGCGATGGCGTACAAAGGGCGGCTGATCACCTACGAGCGGTGTTGAATCAAGTTCCGCCACTACCATTGGCGGTGCTTGTTCAACGATGGAGGCTCCGATGAGCTCACTGACTTTTTGGCGTAGCCGTTTTCACGCTCTGCGGGCGCTGCTGTTGTTCTCAGGCGTGGTGCAGGCCCAATCGGTACGCGTCGGCTCGAAGATCGAAACCGAAGGCGCCTTGCTCGGCAACCTGGTGGTGCAGG
>JANMHY010000616.1:0-1552 GCA_031375525.1 Burkholderiales bacterium | reverse complement strand
TCAGAACGGGATGTCGTCGTCCATGTCGTCGAAGCCGGTGGACGACTTCTGCGGCGCTGGTTTGCTGCTGCCGCCGGCTGCGGGCCGCGCTGCGGGGGCACTGCCGCCGCCACGCGACTCGCCGTCGCCCATGCCTTCGCGGCTGCCCAACAGCTGCATCTCGGTGGCCACGACCTCGGTGGCGTACTTCTCGACGCCGTCATTGTCGTTGTACTTGCGGGTTTTCAAGCGGCCCTCGACATAGACCGAGCGGCCCTTGCGCAGGTACTCGCCGGCGATCTCGGCCAGGCGGTCGCGGAAGACGACGCGGTGCCATTCGGTCTCTTCCTGCTTCTCGCCGCTGGTCTTGTCCTTCCATTGACGCGAGGTGGCGATGGTGACGTTGCAGATCGTGCCGCCATCGGGGAAGACGCGTGTTTCGGGATCGCGGCCGAGGTTGCCGACGAGGATGACTTTGTTGACCGAGGGCATATCAGGTGCTCCGAGACGAGGACGGCGGGAACGCCCCACCGCTGCCAACAGATTGTGACGCATGCCCGGTGCACGATGCTGCGCCGCGCGACGTTGCTCCCTTGAATAAAAGACCGTCCATGACCTCATTGACCCGCCGCCGCGTGCTTGCCGGTGCTTTGCCGGTGCCGGCGTGGCTCGCCGGCTGCGCCACGCTCGGCGACGATGCCGCACCGCCGCCCGAAGGCGTGGCCTTGTCGGCCGCCGATCTGGCTTGGTTGAACCGCGTCACCTGGGGCGCCAGCGCCTCGTCGGCCGCGCAGCTCTCACGCCAGGGCCGCGAGCGATTTCTCGCTGTTCAGCTCGATGCGCGCGCGCCCGGCACGTTGCCGCCGGCGGTGCAGGCACAGATCGACACCTTGCGCATCACCCGCACGCCGATGGACACGCTGGTGATGGAGATGGAGCAGCAGCGCAAGGCCGCCGATGCGATCGCCGACGACGAACAGAAGAAGCTGGCCCAGCAGGCCTATCAGCAAGAGCTGACGCGCCTGGCGCGTGACGCCAGCGCACGCATGGTGCTGCGCGCCATCTATTCGCCGGCGCAACTGCGTGAGCAGATGACGTGGTTCTGGTTCAACCACTTCAACGTCCACCAGTACAAGCACAACCTGCGGGCGATGGTCGGCAACTACGAGGACGCGCTGCGCACGCATGCGCTCGGGCGCTTTCGCGATTTGCTCGGCGCCAGCGCGCTGCACCCGGCGATGCTGCGTTACCTCGACAACGAGCAGAACGCTGCCAACCGCATCAACGAGATCTACGCGCGCGAGCTGTTGGAGCTGCACACGCTCGGCGTCGATGGCGGCTATGCGCAGACCGATGTGCAAGAGCTGGCGCGCGTGCTCACAGGGCTCGGCGTGAACCTCTCCGGCCAGCCGCCGCAGGTGCGGCCGCCGTTGCAATCGCTCGTCGTCGCGCGGGGCCTCGTGCTGTTCAACCCGCAGCGCCACGACATGGGCGACAAGCGTGTGCTCGGTGAAGTCATCAAAGGCCACGGCTTCGATGAGATCAACGAGGTGCTCGACCGCTTGGCCAAACA
>JANMHY010000595.1:0-1868 GCA_031375525.1 Burkholderiales bacterium | reverse complement strand
GGTCCATGGGTTCGACAATGAATTTCATTCGGGGTCTCCTTCGGTGCATCGGGCGCCGCCGTGTCGTGCGCCCTTGAACTCACTTTCGGCGAGGGCGGCTTAGAAGTCCTGAAAGCGCGCCTTAAACGTTCATAAAGCTGCGGACTGCTGTTTCGAAATTACGTCGATGCTCGGACGCCGACATCCTCTTCATGCAGGACAAAGCAGCGGCGGCCGGCCCGATTGACATCCCGAGCCGGCTGCCGGCTCAATGCGACGCTCGACAGGCCCGCGCATGAACGACACGAAGAAAACCCCGCCCCGCATCGACGCCGCCCAGCGCGGCCTCTACTACGCCAGCAGCTACGCCGCCGCCACCGGCGCGGCGACGAAGCGCCGCAGCGCCCGGGCCGCGCGCGGCGCGAAGCTGCTGCGCGGCCCGTTCCTCGCGCCGGGCTCGCTCGGCCGGGCCGAACGGCAGCGCACCATCGATGCGTTCGAACGCCTGCTCGAAGGCCTGTACGCGCACCTGCCGCTCAAGCGCGCGCGCTATGCGTTCGACCCGGTGCAGCGGCTGCGCATCCTGCGCGGCCAGCAGGGCGACTTGTCCGACGCGGCCTTTCACATCGAGCTGGCCGACATCCTGACGCGGCTGCGCGACGCGCACACCACCTACCAGGGCCCGCGCGCCCTGGCCGACGCCAGCGCGTCGCTGCCGTTTGCGATCGAGCGCTGGCAGGACGAGCCCCAGGCGCCGCACTACATCGTCAGCCACGTCGCCACGAGCGCGCGCAGCAAGCTGCCGGCAGCGTTTGCCAAGGGGGTGGAGATCGAGTTCTGGAACGGCGTGCCGATCGACCTCGCGGTGCAGCGCCGCAGCGACTACGTCTGGGGCGGGCGCGCCGACACGCAGCGCGCCGCGGCGCTGGAGACGATGACGCTGCGCCCGCTGCGCTTCGGACCGCCGCCCGACGAGCAGTGGGTGATCGTCGGCTACCGAAAGGTCGATGCCAAAGGCGCCGCGCGCGGCCCGCTGCTCGAGTTGCGCCTGGCCTGGAACATCGTGCAGCCGCACCGCGTCGGGCGCGGGAGGGCCGCGGCCGGCAAGAAGCACGCGATGCGCCTGGCGCTGAACCCCGCGGCCGAGGCCATGCGGCGCGCCAAGATGCTGCTGTTTGCGCCGCAGGCGCTGTCGCGGCCGAAGAGCAGCGCCACGCGGCGCGACCCGACGCAATCGCGCCTGCCCGACGTGCTGCGCGTGCAGCGCGTGAACACACCGCACGGCGACATCACGCTGCTGCGCCTCTACAGCTTCGACGTCGACGACCAATCGTTCATCGACGAGCTGCTGCGCCTGCTGCCGCGGCTGGACCCGGGCGGCCTGGTGATCGACCTGCGCGACAACCCGGGCGGCACGATCTGGGCTGCCGAGCGCGCGCTGCAACTGTTCACGCCCAAGCCCATCGTGCCGACGCGCTTTTCGCTGCTGGCCACGCCGCTGGCGCGAAGACTGGCGATGATCCCCGGCTTCGCGCGCCAGGAGCTCGCGCCGTGGCGCGACTCGCTCGAAGAAGCGGTGCGCAACGGCGAGCTGTACTCGCGCGCGCTGGAGATCACGCCCGAGGACAAGTGCAACGAGATCGGCCAGGTCTATGGCGGCCCGGTGCTGCTGGTGGCCAACAGCAGCACCTACTCGTCGGGCGACCTGTTCACCGCCGGCTTCGTCGACAACGCGATCGGCCCCTACCTGTGCGTCGGCGAAGCCACCGCCGGCGGCGGCGCCAACGTCTATCGCTACGCCGACCTGCGCGCCGCGTTCGCCGGCACCGCCGACGCGCTGCCGGCGCTGCCCGAAGGCATCGAGCTCAGCCTGGCGTTCCGCCGCGCGA
>JANMHY010000566.1:0-2281 GCA_031375525.1 Burkholderiales bacterium | reverse complement strand
GTGACGCTGCCCGACATCCGTGGCCGCGAGCAGATTTTGAACGTGCACATGCGCAAGGTGCCGGTCGGCGCCGACATCCGCGCCGATATCCTGGCCCGCGGCACGCCGGGCTTCTCGGGCGCCGACCTCGCCAACCTGGTGAATGAAGCGGCGCTGTTCGCCGCGCGCCGCAACGGCCGCGTCGTCGAGATGCAGGACTTCGAGAAGGCCAAGGACAAGATCATGATGGGCGCCGAGCGCAAGTCGATGGTCATGGACGAGGACGAGCGCAAGAACACGGCGTACCACGAGTCCGGCCACGCCCTCATCGGCAAGCTGCTGCCCAAGCTCGACCCGGTGCACAAGGTGACGATCATTCCGCGCGGCGGCGCGCTCGGTGTCACCGTGTCGCTGCCGGAGAAAGACCGCTACAGCACCGACCGCGTGCGCATGCTCAACATGATCTCGATGCTGTTCGGCGGCCGCATTGCCGAAGAAGTCTTCATGGGCCAGATGACGACGGGCGCTTCGAACGACTTCGAGCGCGCAACGCACATGGCGCGCGACATGGTGATGCGCTACGGCATGAGCGATGCGCTGGGGCCGATGGTCTATGCCGAGAACGAAGGCGAGGTCTTCCTCGGCCGCTCGGTGACCAAGACGACCAACATCTCGGAAGAGACGATGCGCAAGGTGGACGGTGAAGTGCGCCGCATCATCGACGAGCAGTACGGCATTGCGCGCAAGCTGATCGAGGACCACTCGGACAAGATGCACATCATGGCCAAGGCGCTGCTCGAATGGGAAACCATCGACGGCGAGCAGATCGAGGACATCATGCAGGGCCGTCCGCCGCGCGCGCCGAAGGATTGGAGCGCACCGCCGTCTTCCGGTGGCGGCAGCGGCACCGCGCCGGCTGTTGGTGGCGAGGCAGCCACGCACACGGCCTGAGACGAGGTCTCGGCACACACCAACGGGGCCTCGGCCCCGTTCTTCATTGATGAACACCTGGCGCACCTCGCGATTCACGATCGATCTGTCGGTGCCGCGGGTGATGGGCATCGTCAACGTCACGCCCGATTCGTTTTCCGACGGCGGTCGGTTCGCCGATGCGCGTGACGCGATCGCGTTTTGCGAACAGATCGTGCGCGAGGGCGCCGACATCCTCGACATCGGCGGCGAATCGACGCGCCCCGGCGCGCGCACGCTCAAGCCCGACGAAGAGCTGGCGCGCGTGCTGCCGGTCTTGCGCTACGCGCTGAGGCTGGGCATTCCGGTGTCTGTCGACACGAGCCAGCCCACAGTGATGCGTGCGGCGCTCGATCTCGGCGCCGACATCGTCAACGACATACGCGCGTTGCAGCGGCCCGGTGCGCTCGAGGCTGTGGCCGCGCACGCCACGGTCGGCATGTGCCTGATGCACATGCAAGGCGAGCCGGGCACGATGCAAGCAGCGCCGCGATACGACGATGTGGTGCTCGACGTGGCGGCCTTTCTGGCTGCGCGGCGCGATGCGGCGCTCGCCGCCGGGATCGGCTTCGATCGCATCGCACTCGACCCCGGCATCGGCTTCGGCAAGAGCGTCGAACAGAACCTGGCGCTGCTGGCACGCCAGCGCGAGCTGGTTTCGCTCGGCTCGCCGCTGTTGGTCGGCTGGTCGCGTAAATCCACACTCGGCGCCATCACCGGCCGCAGCGTCGACCAACGACTGCCAGCCAGTGTGGCCGCGGCGCTGATGGCTGTTGAGCGCGGCGCACGCATCGTGCGCGTGCACGATGTCGCGGCCACGGTCGATGCGCTGAAGGTCTGGTGTGCGACGATTGCGCAAGAGGAAAGAACACCATGACGAGACGCTTCTTCGGCACCGACGGCATCCGCGGCACCGTCGGCCAGAGCCCGATCACACCCGACTTCATGCTGCGCTTGGGCCATGCCGTCGGCCGTGTGTTGAAGCGCGAGACGCAGCGGCCGACGGTGCTGATCGGCAAGGACACGCGCATCTCGGGCTACATGATCGAGTCGGCGCTCGAGGCCGGCTTTGCATCCGCGGGTGTCGATGTGCTGCTGTCGGGGCCGCTGCCGACGCCCGGCGTGGCCTACCTGACACGCGCGCTGCGGCTGGACCTCGGCGTTGTCATCAGCGCCTCGCACAACGCCTTCCCCGACAACGGCATCAAGTTTTTCTCCGCGGCCGGCACGAAGCTGCCCGATGCGTGGGAGCTGGCGGTCGAGGCAGCGCTGGGTGAAACACCGGCCTGGGTCGACTCGGCCGGCCTCGGCCGCGCCCGGCGGCTCGACGATG
>JANMHY010000545.1:0-2206 GCA_031375525.1 Burkholderiales bacterium | reverse complement strand
TCATTGAGTGACTCCGGAAGCCGAGACATCCGGCACGTAGATCGTCACCGCGGGTGTTGCCGTGCGCATCGCCAGACGCTCGCGCGCCGTGCGCTCGACGCGCGCATTGGTCGCCGCAACCTGGCGTTCGGCTTCGAGGCGTTTGTAATCCACGTCGAGCTTGGCGCTGTCGTTCTTCGCGCGGTCGAGTTCGGTGAACAGGCGGCGTGAGTCGTACGCGGTGCGCACGAGGTACAGGCTGGACAACACCAGCGCGACGACGAGGACGGTGTTGATTCGCGTCACACGACCTCCGTGCGTTCAGCGACGCGCAAGATCGCCGAGCGTGCTCGCGGATTCGCCGCGATCTCTTCCGCGCTCGGCTTGATGCGCGCGATCGCCTGCAAGCGCATGGCCTTCGGCGGCGCGAACGGCGCGCGGCGATCGACCACATCGCGGCTTTCGCGCGCAATGAATTCCTTGACGCGGCGGTCTTCGAGCGAGTGGAAGGCGATCACGGCCAAACGGGCACCTGGTGCGAGCAGATCGAGCGAGGCTTTCAGGCCTTCGTCGAGGGCCTCAAGCTCGGCGTTGACGAAAATCCGAAGAGCTTGAAACGTGCGCGTTGCAGGGTCCTGGCCCGCTTCGCGGGTGCGGACCGAACGAGCCACGAGTTGGGAAAGCTCTGCGGTCGTGCGAATGGCATGCCCGCCCTCGCGCCGAGCCACAAGCGCCTTTGCAATCTGTCGAGCAAACCGTTCTTCGCCATAGTCTTTGATCACCTCGGTCAGAACGCGCTCGTCAGCACGCGCCAGAAAATCCGCGGCACTCTCGCCGCGGGACGTGTCCATGCGCATGTCCAGCGGCGCATCGAAGCGGAACGAAAATCCCCGCGCCGGGTTGTCGATCTGCGGCGAGCTCACACCCAGATCGAGCAGCAGGCCGTTGACTTTGGTGATGCCCATCGACGTGAGAGCGTCGCGCAGCTCTGCGAAGTTCGCGTGAAGGATGGAGAAGCGCGGATCGCTTTGCTGCAACTCGCTCGCCGCGGCCACGGCTTCCAGGTCGCGGTCCAACGCAATCACGCGGGCCGCTGGCGCTAGTTTCGACAGCAGCAGGCGCGAATGCCCGCCACGCCCGAACGTGCCGTCCACGTACACGCCGGCGGCGTCCGTCACCAGCGCGTCGATCGCTTCGGTGAGGAGGACAGTGCGGTGTTGCCATGCAGTCGTCACTCACAGCACCATGTTGCGCAGCTCTTCCGGCGCGCGCGAGGCCATCACCGAGGCCTCGTGTGCGTCGTAGCGCGCCTTGTCCCAGAGCTCGAAGCGCTGGCCCATGCCGAACAGGTACACGTCGCGCTCGATGCCGGCCCACTCGCGCAACTCCGGCGGCACCAGCACGCGCGACGCGCTGTCGATCTCCACGGGCTGGGAGCCGGCCACGAAAAGGCGGCGCCAGTCGTCGTTTTCCATCGGCCAGGCCAGGATCTTGGCGCGGAAGGTTTCGTACAACGGCCGCGGAAAAATCGTCAGGCAGCGGCGCAGGCTTTTCGTGATGGTGAGTTTGTCCTCACATAGCGCCTTGAGCACTTCTCGAGAGCGTGTGGGGATCGTGACGCGTCCTTTGCTGTCCAGCAAAAGGATCGGTCCACCATCCAGAATCAGCTCAGCCACGGCCGTAGAATCCCACAAACCCCCACCAAACTCCACTGTAGCGGCGGTGATTCAGGTCGTCAACGGCTTTCTGCGAGAAAAATCAATCAAATCAAGGACTTAGAGCCGCATTTTGAGGCCATGCCAGCAGTCAATTCATTGTAAAAACATAGACATGCTGAAGTCATTGAAAGCGATTTATCAAGTTGACGTTTTTGTGATTGTTTGAAACCAGAGAGAAGCGCCAAAAACGCAGAAAACGCGCGCACCAAAGCACAGGGCCGCTCAGCGAGCGGCCCTGGATGGAGAGACAGCTTTTTCAGCCGGCTTCAGCGGCGCGGGCCGGCGCCGCGCGGCGCGCCGTTACCGAAGCCGCCGCCCTGCGGACGGCGCGGCGCGAACGGCTTGCCGCCGCCTCGATGGCCCGGCGCTGCACCGCGCGGCGCGCTGTATTCGCGCGGCTCGGGCAGACGAGGCTCCAGGCCGACCAGCGTCGCCACCGGAATGCGCTGCGTCGTGAAGCGCTGGATGCGCTGGATCATTCCGGCGTCGCGGCGCTCGGCCAGCGTCAC
>JANMHY010000533.1:0-10047 GCA_031375525.1 Burkholderiales bacterium | reverse complement strand
GGCGGCGACGACGATCGTGTACTCCATCGCGCCGTTGGCTTCGAGCGAGCGCACCACGTTCTTGATCGAGCTCGCCTTCTGGCCGATCGCAACGTAGACGCAGGTCATGTTCTGACCCTTCTGGTTGATGATCGTGTCGATCGCCACCGCCGTCTTGCCGGTCTGGCGATCGCCGATGATCAGCTCGCGCTGGCCGCGGCCGATCGGCACCATCGAGTCGATCGACTTCAGGCCCGTCTGCACCGGTTGCGACACCGACTGTCGCGCGATCACGCCCGGCGCGACCTTCTCGATGACGTCGGTCATCTTGGCGTTGACCGGGCCCTTGCCGTCGATCGGTGCGCCGAGCGCATTGACGACACGCCCGATCAGCTCGGGGCCGACCGGCACCGACAGGATGTTGCCGGTGCACTTGACGGTGTCGCCTTCGGAGATGTGTTCGTACTCGCCCAGGATCACGGCGCCGACCGAGTCGCGCTCCAGGTTCAGCGCCAGGCCGTAGGTTGGCGTGCCGTCCTTGGTGGCGGGGAATTCGAGCATCTCGCCGGCCATCGCATCCGACAGGCCGTGCACGCGCACGATGCCGTCGGTGACCGAGACGACGGTGCCCTGGTTCTTGATGTCCGCCGAAACTGCAAGGCCCTCGATACGGCTCTTGATCAGCTCGGAAATTTCTGCGGGATTGAGTTGCATGCTGTTCTCCAAACGCTCGTAATGTTTAAGCGACGAGCGCGGTCTTCATCTGTTGCAGGCGGGCGGCCACCGAGGTGTCGAGCACTTCATCGCCGACCACGACGCGGATGCCGCCGATCAGTTCGGGCTTGATCACCACGCTGGCGTTGAGCTTGCGCGCGAAGCGCTTCTCGAGCGCGGCCTTCACGTCGGCAAGTTGCGCCGCCTCGATCGGGTACGCCGATTCGATGGTCGCGTCCGAGACGCCGGACTTCGAATTCACCAGCGCATGGAACTGCGCGGCGATCTCGGGCAGCGCGCTGGTGCGGCCGTTGTCGATCACGGTGCGCAAAAAGGTTTGCACCTTCGGCGCCAGCGGCGTCTTGATCACGCCGCCGATCAGGTCGAACACCTGCTGCGACGTGACCTTCGGGTTGTCGGCGAACTGGCGCAGTTGTGCATCGGCCGCGACCGCGGCCAGCGCGTTCACTTGTTCCGATTCCGCGGCACCGGCGCCAGCCTTGAACAAGGCCTCGGCGTAGGGACGCGCGATGGTGGCGAGTTCGGCCATATTTACAGCTCGGTCTTCAAGCGACCCAGCAAATCGGCGTGCACGGAAGGATTGACTTCCTTGCGCAGAATCTGCTCGGCGCCTTTGACCGCCAGCGCGGCCACTTGATCACGCAGCACTTCACGCGCCTTCACCGACTCTTGCGCGGCTTCGGCCTTCGCGGCGGCGATGATCTTGGCCGCCTCTTCGTTGGCGCGGCCCTTGGCCTCTTCGATCGTCTGCTGCGCCAAGCGCTCGGCGTCGGCCAGGCGCTTTTGCGCGTCGGTGCGCGCAGCGGAAAGCTGTTGCTCGACGCGCTGATTGGCGGATGCCAAATCAGCCTTGGCCTTGTCGGCGGCGGACAGGCCGTCGGCGATCTTCTTCGCGCGCTCGTCGAGCGCGGCGGTGATCGGCGGCCACACGAATTTCATCGTGAACCAGACCAGGATCGCAAAGACGATCATCTGGACGATGAGGGTAGCGTTGATGCTCACGTCAGGTTGCCTCGCAAGGAAGTGAATTCAGGGCGGCGCCTCGTTGCACACCGCCCCGCCACAAACCTCTAAAACCGAATTACTTCGGCAGGTTGGCGATCTGGCCGAGGAACGGGTTGGCCGTAGCGAACCACAGCGCGATACCGGCGCCGATGATGAAGGCCGCGTCGATCAGGCCGGCGAGCAGGAACATCTTGGTCTGCAACTCGCCCATCAACTCGGGCTGACGTGCGGCCGATTCCAGGTACTTGCTGCCCATGATGCCGATGCCGATGCAGGCGCCGAGCGCGCCCAAACCGATGATCAGGCCGGCGGCGATGGCGACAAAGCTGATGACTTCCATGGTGACTCCTAAAGGTCGTTGGTGGTTTGTGAAAAAGAAAACTAGTGAGAGTCGTGTGCTTGGCCGACGTAAACCAGCGTCAGCATCATGAACACGAAGGCCTGCAGCGTGATGATCAGGATGTGAAAGATGGCCCACGCGGTGCCGGCGATGATGTGCCCGATCGCCAAGCCGATGCCGGTGGCCGACAGCGACCAGGCGCCGCCCATCAGTGCGATCAGCATGAAGATCAACTCGCCGGCGTACATGTTGCCGAAGAGCCGCATGCCGTGCGAGACGGTCTTGGCGACGAACTCGATGATCTGCATCAGGAAGTTCGCAATGCCCAGCGGAATCGCAAACAGCGGGTTCTTGCTGGTGCCGAACGGCGCGCTGATCAGCTCATGCGCCCAGCCGCCGACGCCCTTGATCTTGACGTTGTAGAACAGGCACAGCAACAGCACCGACAGCGACAGGCCCATCGTCACCGACAAGTCGGCCGTCGGCACGACGCGCATGTACTCTTTTTCGGTGAAGGCCTTGTGCAGGCCGTGCTCCCAGATGTAGGGAATCAGATCGACCGGCAGCAGGTCCATCGCGTTCATGAGGAAGATCCAGATGAACACGGTCAGCGCGAACGGCGCGACGAGACGGCGGCTGTTGGCGTTGTGGACGATGCCCTTGGCCTGGCTCTCGACCATCTCGACCAAGATTTCCACCGCGGCCTGGAAGCGGCCCGGCACGCCCGATGTTGCCGACTTGGCGGCGCGCCAGAGCAGGAAGCAGCTGACGGCGCCGATCAGCACCGCCCAGAACATCGAGTCGAAATTGACCACCGAGAAATCGACGACCGCCTTCTGCTTGTTGTTTTGCAGGTGCGTCAGGTGGTGAATGATGTATTCACCGGCGGTGGGAGCGTGTCCTTCGGCAGCCATGTCTTGTTCGTGACCCGTCGTTCTTCGTCGTTCTCACACCCGGCGGCGCCATGCCAGCGCCACCCAGTACACCTTGATGCAGACCACCAGACCGGCCAGCAATGCCGGCCAGACCAGAGGCTGCACGATTCGCGTTGCCACCATCAGCAACGCGATCGACACCCCGATTTTCACCATCAACCAGAACATGAAGCTCGCGGCACTGCCGACAGGCGACATGCTGGTCAGCGGGCTGGTCATGCCGCGCGCCATCAACGCGCCCGGCACCACCACCACGCCGGCGCCGTACAGCGCCGACCAGAACACTTCCATCCGGCCGGTGACGAGGCCCGCAGCGAGCGCCACCACCAACCCGACCACGATCTGTACCGCGATCACCCGCCACGGGTTCACCGCGTAGGGGTCCTTTGCAGCCAATTCGCGGGCTTGTTCCCGCGTCAGGGCCTTGAACGGAACTTCACTGTCGTCATCTGTGTCTTCGTCTTTCCACGCGTTCACAGGTGCATCCAGCAAAGCCGCGGAATTATACGGGGGGAAGCCCAGGCCCGGCGACGCTTGCGGTCGGCGTGGCGTCTCGCGCTGACAGGAACTCGGCGCATGGACTACGCTCCGATACTGTGATGCGCCCATTTCTCTTCCTCCTGCTGGCTGTGGCATGGCCGTTTGCGGCAGCTCAAGCACAGACGGCCGTCGTCAAGACCGACGAGGTCCGGGCCGAGCTGGTGGCGCATGCGCCCGAGGGTGTGGCGGCGGGCAAGCCGGTCTGGATCGGTTTGGTGATCGAGCACGCGCCGCACTGGCACACCTATTGGAAAAACCCCGGCGACTCGGGTCTGCCGACGACGCTGACCTGGCAGTTGCCGGCGGGTGTCAGCGCCGGCGAGATCGCGTGGCCGACGCCGTCGCGCTTGCCGATCGGGCCGCTCGTCAACTACGGCTTCGAAGGCAAGCTGCTGTTGCCGGTGCCGGTGACCGTCGCGCCCGACTTCAAGGGCGAGAGCGTGAACGTCAAGCTGTCGGCGCAGTGGCTCGTGTGCAAGGACGTGTGCATCCCGCAGCAAGGCGAGTTCGCTCTGCGTGTGCCGGTGAAGGCGACGACCGCGGCACAGGCGGCGTTGTTCGCCGCGGCGTGGGCGGCGCAGCCGAAGGATGCGGCCGATGCCAAGGTCAGCGCTGAGCTGGTTGACGACGCGAAGGCAATTCGCATGAGCATCGGCGGCTTGCCTTCTGCGTTGCAAGGCAAAGAGCTGGCGTTCTTCGCCGAAACGGCGGGCGTCATCGACCATGCCGCCAAAGTCGTCGGCACGTGGGACGGCGCCACGTGGCGCGCCGACGTGCCGATATCGCCGCAACGCTTCGAGAGCCCATCGCGCATGCATGCCGTGCTCACTACGCCCGGCCAGGCGGCGGGCACGCGCGTGGAGATGAAGATTGCCGGCGCGTGGCCGGCGTTGACACCGCCCGCACCGGCTGTGGCGCTGGAAACGTCATCGGCGTCCATCGCGCCGCCGCCACCCGACATCGGCTTCGGTGCCGCGCTGCTGTTCGCCTTCATCGGCGGCGCGCTGTTGAACCTGATGCCCTGCGTGTTTCCGATCCTGTCGCTCAAGGTGCTCGGCTTTGCCGGCCATGCGCACAGCCGGCGCGCGCTGGTCGGCGGCGGCTTGGCGTACACCGCCGGCGTCGTGCTGTCGTTCGTTGCGCTTGCGGCATTGCTGATCGCGCTGCGCGCCGGCGGCGAGCAGATCGGCTGGGGTTTCCAGTTGCAGTCGCCGGGTTTCGTCGCTGCGCTGGCGGTGCTGTTCACGATGATTGCGCTCAACCTCGCCGGTTTGTTCGAGTTCGGCACGGTGCTGCCGAGCGGTTTGGCGTCGGCGCGGCTGCGCCACCCGCTGGCCGACAGCTTCCTGACCGGTGTGCTTGCCGTGGCGGTGGCCTCGCCGTGCACCGCGCCGTTCATGGGCGCAGCGCTCGGCGTTGCGTTCACGTTGCCGGCCGCGCAATCGTTGTCGCTCTTTGCCGTGCTCGGCCTCGGCATGGCCTTGCCGTACCTGGTGATGAGCCTGTGGCCCGCCGTCGCGCGCGCGATGCCCAAGCCCGGCGTGTGGATGGCGACCTTCAAAGCCGTGATGGCGTTTCCGATGCTGGCCACCGTGGTCTGGCTGGTCTGGGTGCTCGGCCAGCAGACCAGCATCGACGGCGCCGCCGCGCTGCTCGCGGTGCTGGTGGCGCTGGCGTTTGCGCTGTGGGCGTGGGGGCGCATCGACAGCACGCGCGTCGCACGCACGGTGTGGAGCGCACTCGGCGTGGCGCTGCTCGGCGCGTCGATCGCGTGGGCATTGCCGACCTGGCGCGAAGCGCAGGCCGCACCGGCATCTGCATCGGGCAACACCGAGCGTTGGCAAGCCTGGAGCCCGGAGCGCGTGGCCGCGCTCAACGCCGAAGGCCGGACGGTGTTTGTCGATTTCACCGCGGCCTGGTGCGTGACCTGCCAGGTCAACAAGCGCTCGACGCTGAACGACACTGCGCTGATGGCCGAGATGGACGCGGCGCGCGTGGCCCTGCTGCGCGCCGACTGGACGCGCCGCGACGCCAGCATCAGCAACGAACTGTCACGTCTGGGACGCAACGGCGTGCCGGTGTATGCGATCTACCGGCCGGGCCAGGGCAAGGATCAACAGCCGACGCTGCTGCCCGAACTGCTCACTGTTCAAACCGTGCGCGACGCGCTGGCGTTGCGAAGCAAGGAGTCACCGCAATGAAGTTTCTGCTCTCTGCATTGATGCTCGCCGCGCTGCCGGCGTTGGCGGCCACCACCGCCGTCGTCGGCCAACCGGCGCCGGCATTCAGCGTGACCGACTCAAGCGGCAAGGCCGTGTCGCTGGCCGAATTCAAAGGCAAGACCGTCGTCCTCGAATGGGTCAACCCGGGCTGCCCGTACGTCCGCAAGCACTACGACAGCGCGAACATGCAAACCACGCAGAAAGGCGCGACCGACAAGGGCGTGGTCTGGCTCGCCGTGAACTCCACCGCGCAGGGCCACTACGACTACAAGAAGCCCGCCGACATGGCGGCCTGGATGCAGTCGCAGAAAGCGTCGGCCACGCGCACGCTGATGGACAGCGATGGCAAGATCGGCAAAGCGTATGGCGCGCGGACGACGCCGCATATGTATGTGGTCGATGCCATGGGCACGCTGGCCTATGCCGGCGGCATCGACGACACCCCGAGCGCGAACCCGGCCGATGTGAAGACGGCGAAGAATCACGTCAACGCCGCGCTCGGCGACGTGCTCGCCGGCAAGCCGGTGGCGCAGGCGGTGACGCGGCCGTACGGGTGCTCGGTGAAGTACTCGGACGGCTGAACGCTCAAGGCAGCCGCTGGTACTGCGCGGCCAGCGCTTCGAACGACGCTTGCGAAGCCGCAGCATCAAAGCCCGCGCCGAGTTCTTCGGCAAGGATCTTCGCCACTGCGCTGGCCTGACGCTGCGCTTCTGCGGCGTCGAGGAACAGCAACCGGCAGCGCCGCGCCAGCACGTCTTCGACACTCATCGCCATTTCATGACGCACGGCAAAGCGCACCATCGCTTCTGAGAGGCCGCCCTCGCCATCGCGCCACAACCAGCGGTCGGCGCCGGGCAGTTCGCGCAGCGTCGCAGCCTCGCTGCCATACAGATGCTCGCCGGGCGGCGCCGTCATCGACACGCCGGACTTCAACCCAAGCGCACCGACCAGCGGCAGGTTCACCGTCACGCCGCCGGCGCGGCGCGGCAGCAATTGACGATCGAAGCAGCGCTCGAGCACGTCTTCGGCCATCGCGCGGTACGTCGTCCACTTGCCGCCGGTGACGGTGACCATGCCCGAGCGGCCGACGAGCACCGTGTGCTCGCGCGATAACTGCTTGGTGTTGTCGCCATCGTCGCCGCCGGGTTTCACCAACGGACGCAAGCCCACCCAGACCGAGCGCACGTCGGGCCGCGTCGGCGCCTTCGACAGATAGCGTGCCGACTCGCGCAGGATGAACGCCACCTCGTCCTTGAACGGCGCCGGCTCGCGCACGACATCGTCGCGCGGCGTGTCGGTGGTGCCGAGGATCGTCTTGCCGAGCCACGGCACCGCGAACAGCACGCGGCCGTCTTCGGTCTTCGGCACCAGCAGCGCATGCGTGCCGGGCAGAAACGAGCGATCGACCACCAGGTGCACACCCTGGCTCGGCGCGACGATGCCGGGCTTCTTGGGTGCGCCCGCATCGCGGTCCATGTCGCGGATGTCATCGACCCAGACGCCGGTGGCATTGACGACGCACTTGGCGGCAATGCGCAACTCGGTGCCGCCGTCTTTGCCAAATGCGGCGTCGCGCGCGTTGACGCCGACCACCTTGCCGCCTTCGCGCACCAGCGAGATCACCGGGCAATGGTTGATCACGATCGCGCCCTTGCTCGCCGCCGTGCGCGCGAGGGCGACCGCGAGGCGCGCATCGTCGAACTGCCCGTCCCAGTACTTCACGCCGCCGGAGAGGCCTCGCATCTGCACCGTCGGCAAGAGTTCGCGCGTGCGCGCCGCCGACAGGAACTCGGTGTTGCCCAAACCGCGCGAACCGGCGAGCGCGTCGTACATCTTCAAGCCGACGCCATAGAAAGGCGCTTCCCAGATCTTGTACGTCGGCATGACGAAGGCCAGCGGCTGCGCGAGGTGCGGCGCGTTGTGCAGCCAGGTCGCGCGCGCGTGCCGCGCCTCGCGGCCGGGCGCCACATTGCCCTGCGCGAGATAGCGCACGCCGCCATGCACGAGCTTCGTCGCGCGCGAACTCGTGCCCTTGGCGAAGTCTTCGGCTTCGAGCAGCACGACGGAGAAGCCGCGCGCTGCGGCGTCGAGCGCAACGCCACAGCCTGTCGCGCCGCCGCCGATGACGGCGAGGTCGAAGGTGTTCCGCTCCGCGAGCTTCGCGAGCGCCTGTGACCGCGAGAGCGTCATCGCGTCACGTCACGACCGACTGCTGTGCGATGCCCCCATCGACCAGCACATGCTGCCCCGTCATGCCGTCGGAGTCGTCGGCGGCAAGGAACAGCGTGGCCCGCGCCACATGCCCTGGGTCCAATCGAATCTTCAAACACTGCGCGTCCAGAAACTCCTTGTCTGCCGCCGGGTCGCGGTGCAGCGAGGTCTGGCGATCGGTGACGATGGCACCGGGCACCAGCGCGTTAACGCGGATGTTGCGCGCGCCGAGTTCGCGCGCCAGCGTGCGCGTGAGGCCGAGGATGCCGGCCTTGGCGGTCGTGTAGCCGACGAGGTTCGGCCGGCCACGCATCCAGCTCACCGAGCCCATGTTGACGATGCTGCCGCCGCCGGCTTGCTCCATACCGGGCGCAACCGCCTGGATGGCGAAGAAGTAGTGCTTTAGGTTGAGCGCAATGCGGTCGTCCCAGAGCTCGCTGGTGACTTCTTCCATCTTGTGCCGATCATCGCGCCCGGCGTTGTTGATGAGCACGCGGATCGGGTCAACTTCGCGGGCCACGCACGCGAGCAGCGCTTGGTAGGCCGCCACATCGCGCACATCGCACGCGCCGTACCAGGGCGCGGCGTGACCAGCAGCCACCACCTCGTCGATCAGCGCCTTGCCCCCCTCGGGCTTGGTGCCGCAGAACGCGACCTTCGATCCTTGCGCAGCAAACGCACGCACGAGTTCGGCGCCGATGCCGGAGCTGCCGCCGGAGATGAAGACGACGCGGTTTTTCAGCGAGGCGTAGCGCGTGTAGCTCATCGGATGTCTTTCAAAGGCGCGCGAAGTTCGCCGGCAACCCCGGCACCTCGACGCGCAGTTGCAGCACGCAGCCCGCCAGCGGCTCACGCGCCAGCTCATCAGCCGGCCGCTTCTCACGCGACGTGGTGATGTAGAGCGTCTTCAAGTCGGCGCCGCCGAAGCACGGCATCGTCGGGCAGCGCACCGGCAGCTTGATCTCTTGCACCTGCTTGCCGTCGGGCGCGAAACGCAACAGGCGCGCGCCTTCGAACATGGCGCACCAGTAGTGGCCATCGACATCGACCGCGGCGCCGTCGGGACGGCCGCCGTAGGTCTTCAGATCTTGATCCGCGGTCTTCACGGGAAACTGCGCGAACACGCGGCGATGGGTGATTGCGCCGCCGGCGCGCTCGAAGTCGAACGCGAAGACGGTGTGCGCCTTGGTGTCGGACCAGTACATCGTGCGCGCGTCCGGGCTCCACGCGAGGCCGTTGCTGACGGTGATCTTGTCGGCCATCTTGTCGAGCTTGCCGCCGGCGTAGCGGTAGAGCGCGGCGTTGGGCGGGTCGCGCGGCTCGTAGATCGTGCCGACCCACAGGCGGCCTTGCGCGTCGGCCTTGCCGTCGTTGAAGCGTTCGGTCTTCGGGTCGTACGGCGGTTCTTCGAGCAGCGTTTTCGCCTTGCCTGTCGTGGTGTCGAAGCGCACGATGCCGCTGCGCAATGCGAGCAGCAGACCGCCTTCCATCAGCGGCGCGCAGCAAGCGACGTCGGTGACGAAGGGCCAGACTTTGTGCTCGCCGCTCTTCGGATCGAAGCGGTTCAGCGCATGGCCGGGGAAGACGCACCAGTACAGCACCTGCTCGGCTGGGTGCCAGAGCGGCGATTCGCCGAGCAGACTCGACGGCACCCCGGGCAACGCAGTAATGTCTGCCCCTCGGTCGCCGGATACGTCGACCGATCCCCCGAGGGGACGCGGGCCGGCTTGGGAGCGGCCCGGCGCTCGGCCCGCAGGCGCACTCACGCCGCAGCAACCTCGATCTTCATCCACGCGTCCATCGTCTCGGCCGCGCCGAGCGAGACCAATCCGTGTGCGGCCGGGTCGGCCATGTGGATGGCGTTGCTGACGTGGCTCACCGGTTCGATGCAGAAGTAGTCGCTGCGCTGCGGCGTGTAGACGACGAGGTAGGGCAGCGACGACGTCAGCGACACCGACAGCGCTTCGTCGCGCACCCGCGCCGCGCCTTGCCAGCCGTCGAAGCAGTGGTCGTAGTTGAGATGGCGCGGTTCGCCGTCGATGCCGTTTTGCGCGACGCGGCGCGTCGGCAAATGCGTGGC
>JANMHY010000506.1:0-2307 GCA_031375525.1 Burkholderiales bacterium | reverse complement strand
GTGACGGACGTACAAGGCATCAACCGCATCAGCGAGAAGGTGCTGGCCAACGCCGCACACGCCCTGGCCGGCATGATCGCGCACCCGCCGTCCCTGGCAACGATCACCAAACCCGCGATTGGCCTGACGATGTTCGGCGTCACCACGCCGTGCGTGCAAGCCGTCACCAAGCAACTCGAAGCCGAGTACGACTGCCTCGTCTTCCACGCCACGGGCGTCGGCGGCCAGAGCATGGAAAAACTCGCCGACTCGGGCCTGCTCGACGGCGTGATCGACGTCACCACCACTGAAGTCGCCGACGAGATCGGCGGCGGCGTGCTCTCGGCCGGGCCGCACCGCCTCGATGTCTTCGCGCAGCGCGCCCTGCCCTACGTCGGCAGTTGCGGCGCGCTCGACATGATCAATTTCGGCCCTTGGGACAGCGTTCCCGAGCGCTTCAAAAGCCGCAAGCTCTATCGCCACAACCCGACGGTGACGCTGATGCGCACCACCGCCGACGAGTGCCGCGCGATCGGCGAGTTCATCGCCAGGAAGTTGAACGCGATGCGCGGCCCGGTGCGCTTCCTCATTCCCGAAGGCGGCGTCTCGGCGATCGACCAACCCGGCGCGGCGTTCCATGACCCCGACGCCGATCGCATCTTGTTCGACACGATTGCCTCGCATTTTCGTGCCGGCGCCGATCGCAAGCTGATCCGCCTGCCGCTGCATATCAACGACGAAGCGTTTGCCGACGCGCTCGTCGCCGCCTGGCGCGAAGTTGCAGCGAACCACGCCAAAAAACAACGAGCCTGACGCCTATGCCGCGCATCGCCCGACAACACATCCTCGACCAACTGCGCGCCAAGGTCACTGCCGGCACGCCGATCATCGGCGGCGGCGCCGGCACGGGCCTCTCGGCCAAGTGCGAAGAAGCCGGCGGCATCGACCTGATCGTCATCTACAACTCGGGCCGCTACCGCATGGCCGGGCGCGGTTCGCTCGCCGGCCTGATGGCCTACGGCAACGCCAACGAGATCGTCTGCGAGATGGCGCACGAGGTGCTGCCGGTAGTGAAGAAGACGCCCGTGCTCGCCGGCGTCAACGGCACCGACCCGTTCATGATTGCCGATCAGTTCCTGCGCCGCCTGATCGAGTTGGGCTTTTCGGGCGTGCAGAACTTTCCGACGGTCGGGCTGATCGACGGCAACTTCAGAGCGAATCTCGAAGAGACCGGCATGGGCTATGGGCTCGAAGTCGAGATGATCGCGCGCGCCCACACGCTCGATTTGCTGACCACACCGTATGTCTTCTCCGAGAGCAACGCGCAGGCGATGGCGCGCGCCAACGCGGACATCATCGTCTGCCACCTCGGCCTGACGACAGGCGGCAACATCGGCGCCGAAACCGCGTTGAAGCTCGCTGACTGCGTGGAGCCGATCAACGCCTGGGCGGCTGCCGCCAAGAAGATCAAGCCCGATGTGCTCGTGCTCTGCCACGGCGGCCCGATCGCCACGCCCGACGACGCGCAGTTCATCTTGCAGCACTGCGCAGGCTGCCACGGCTTTTACGGTGCCAGTTCGATGGAGCGGCTGCCGACCGAGGTGGCACTCACCGAAACCACTCGCCGCTTTACACAGATCACGAGATAGAAGGAGGAACTATGCACCCCCAAGCTCACATTCGTTCGCTGCCCCCCGAGGGGGCGTTTGCCCGCCCTGAGGCGGCTCTGCGGAGGGCACCATGACCGGATCCCAATTCGGCAGTTTCATCCTCGGCCTGATCGTCGTTGCGATCGTCGTCGCCATCGGCGTCTGGCTGCTGCACTGGCTGTACCTGCGCAGCAGCAAAGAGCGCTCGTTCGTGCGCACGGGCATGGGCGGGCAGAAGGTGGTGGTCGATGGCGGGGCCTTCGTGCTGCCGATCGTGCACGACGTGATCCCGGTCAACATGAACACGCTGCGGCTGGAAGTTTCGCGCGGCCGCGACAAGGCGCTGATCACCAAGGACCGCATGCGCGTCGACGTGATCGCCGAGTTCTACGTGCGCGTGTCGGCCCAGCCCGACGCCGTGGCCGCCGCGGCACAGACCCTCGGCCAGCGCACGATGGCGCCCGACGAGCTGAAGGAACTGGTCGAAGGCAAGTTCATCGACGCGCTGCGCACGGCAGCCGCCGAGATGACGATGGAAGAGCTGCACGAAAAGCGTGGGACTTACGTCAAGCGCGTGCGCGAAGCCGTGGCCGGCGACCTGACCAAGAACGGCCTTGAACTCGAAGCCGCATCGCTGACCCAGCTGGACCAGACCGGCATGGAGTTCTTCAACCCCAGC
>JANMHY010000468.1:0-2583 GCA_031375525.1 Burkholderiales bacterium | reverse complement strand
GGCGGCAACCTGGTCTGGTTCCGCGCGCGTGAGGCCGGCCTGATGCACCTCGACCGCGACGACCGCGGTGTTGCCAACGACACCATCATCGTCAACGGCCAGACGGTCGTGAATCCGCTGAACCAGGAGGTGGTGACGATCCGCGGTTATGCGCCGGGCGAGTACACGGTGAACCTGCACTACTACGAAAGCAAGAACGGCCAGCCGGTGGACGTCAACGTGGCGGTGGTCAAGGTCAACCCGCGCGCCGAGGTCGTCTTCTACGGTTCGGTGAAGCTGGCGCGCAAGGGCGATGAAGCCACCGCGGCACGCTTCACGGTCGATCGCGCGGGACGCGTCGGCAACGTCAACACGCTGGCCAAGAAGTTGGTGGAGCGAATATGAGCGCCGACCGGCCGCTCCGAAGGTGCTCGCTCCCCCTTGGGGGGACGGCCCTCAGGGCCTTGGGGGCCATGTGACCAGCACCGACTCGCTGTTGTGGGCGTTCGTCGCGCTGGCTTCCCTGGCAGCGCTGGCGCTGGTGTTCTCTTCATGGCCGCGCTGGATGAAAGCGCTGCTCGTCATCGGCGTGACCGCGCTGTACTTCCACGGCGAGCAGGCTTTCGACAACGTCTGGGGGCAACCGAGCAAACAGTCGCTGCCCGAGCGCTTCGTGCTGCTGGCCGCGGTGATCGAAGAGCCGGGCAAGGACCAAGCGGGTGCGCTGTATGTCTGGGTCAACCCGCTGGCCAACGGCAAACCCGCGCGCGAGCCGCGTGCATTCAAGCTGGCCTACAGCAAAGACCTGCACGCGCTGCTCGACGACGGCATGAAGAAGGTGCGCCAGGGCGTCAGCCAGATGGGCACGGCCGAACCGAAGACCGGGCCGAAAGGTTTTTCGTGGCTGCGACCAGGATCGGATGAACAAGCGGTGCAGATTCGCGATCTACCCGTGCCGCAGCTTCCGGAAAAGTGACATGCGCAGCGTCGGCATCCTCTCAATCGTCACCGCACTCGCGGGCTGCGGCGCCGCAGTGCCATCGACCGGCTTCTTCCCGCTCGAGTCCGGCCACCGCTGGACCTACGACGTGAAGACCGAGTGGGAGAACAACATCGTCGAGCACGAAGACCTCGTGCTGACCACGCAGGGCAGCGACACCCTTGCCGAAGGCGGCGCTGCCTACCGCCGCCGCAGCGACGACGGCGTGGACTATTGGTTACGCAGCGACGACACGGGCATCTATCGTGTGGCCAGCAAGAGCGACCTCGACGCCGAACCCAAACTCGATGCGCAGCGCCGCTGTGTCTTGAAAGCCCCGCTCGCGGCGGGCAGCAGCTGGCAGGCCACGACCACGCCGTACCTGCTCAAACGCCGCGCCGAATTCCCGCGCGAGCTCAGGCACACGCACCCATCGATCCTCATGACCTACACCATCGAAGCGCTCGGCCAGACCGTGCAGACGCGCGCCGGCGCGTTCAGCAACTGCCTGCGCGTCAAAGGCACGGCCGCCGTGCGCGTCTATGCCGATCCGGTGGTCGGCTGGCGCGACATGCCGCTGGCCACCACCGAGTGGTACTGCGACGGCGTCGGCCTCGTGCGCCTGGTGCGCGAGGAGCCGGCGCAGGCGACGTTCCTCACCGGCGGCACGCTGACGATGGAGTTGGTGGCCTGGCAATGAAACGCCGCCACTTCACCGCCGCATTGGCGTCGTTGCCGGCCCTGGCCTGTGCCACCACGCGCGCGCAAAACGGTGCACAGAGCGGCGATGCCTTCCCGAGCCGGCCGATCACGTTGTGGGTGCCGTGGCCGGCCGGTGGCGCCACCGACGGCACGCTGCGCCTGCTCGCCGAGATCGCCGGCCGCCACCTCGGCCAGCGCGTGCTGATCGAGAACCGCAGCGGCGGCGGCGGCACGCTGGTGATGCCGGTGCTGCAGACCGCGGCGCCCGACGGCTACACGATCGCGCAGATGCCGCAGCCGGTGTTTCGCGCGCCGTGGATGCAGAAGGTGCTGTGGGATCCGATCCGCGACACAACGCCGATCCTTCAACTCAGCGGCGTCACCTTCGGCCTGCTCACGCACCCCGGCAACGGCATCAAGACGCTCGACGATGTGTTCGCGTTCGCGCGCACGCACCCGAGCGCGCTGACGGTGGCCACCAACGGTGTCGGCACGACGCCGCACCTGCTGATGGACCAGTTGATGGCCGCCAAGGGCCTGACCTATGTGCACGTGCCGTACAAGGGCACGGCCGAACAGATGCTGGCCGTGGCCTCGGGGCAGGTCGATGTCGGCGTCAACTCGAGCGGCTTCGCGCCGCATGTCGAGAGCGGCCGCCTGCGCCTGATCGCCGTCTTCAGCGAGCAGCGCAGCAAGCGCTGGCCGCAGACGCCGACGCTGACCGAACTCGGCTTCCCCCTGGCTGCGAGTTCTCCGAATGGCCTGGCCGGACCGAAGGGCATGCCGGCGGCCATCGTGCGCACGCTGCATGATGCCTTCAAGCTGGCGCTGTTCGACCCGCAGCATGTGGCCGAGCTCGACAAGTACGACCAGCAGCCCGACTACCTGGGCCCTGCCGAGTACGCGCGAGCGATGAAGGAAGC
>JANMHY010000443.1:0-2353 GCA_031375525.1 Burkholderiales bacterium | reverse complement strand
CTCGCCCTCTGCCAAGGCTTCTTCCTCACCAACAACGTCGTCTTCATTGCGATCAACGGCCTGGTTGGTCTGCAGCTCGCACCGCTGGGCTGGATGGCGACGCTGCCGGTGACGGGCTACGTCGTCGGCAGCGCGCTGTCGGCCGGGCTGGTGGCGAAGACGCAATCGCGCTTCGGCCGCAAGCGCTCGTTCCAGTTCGGTCTGATCGTCGCCGCGCTGTCGGCCGCGCTGTGCGCGTATGCGGCGGTGACGAAAAACTTCTGGCTGCTCGTCGTGGCCACGGTGATCGCGGGTTACTACAACGCCAATGCCGCGCTGTACCGCTTTGCCGGGCCGGAGCTGGTCGCGCCCGAACACAAGGAGCGCGCGATCTCGCTCGTGCTGGCCGGCGGCATCATCGGCGCGTTCGCGGGGCCGAACCTGGCCAACGCCACGCGCTCGATGCTCGACGTGCCGTTTGCCGCCGCGTACCTGTCGCTGGTGGTGGTGGCGCTGCTGTCGCTGGCCGTGCTGTCGTCGATCCGATTCCCCGAGCATCACGCGCCGTTGCCGGGCGCGAGTTCAGGCCGGCCGCTGTCCGAGATCGTGCGCCAGCCGGTGTTCATCGTCGCCGTGGCTGCCGGCGCGCTCGGCTACGGCGTGATGAACCTGCTGATGGCGGCCACACCGATCGCGATGGCCCAGTGCGGCCTGCCGTTCTCCGATGCCGCGCTGGTGCTCGAGTGGCATGTGCTCGGCATGTTCGTGCCGAGCTTTTTCACCGGCCACCTGATCAAGCGTTTCGGCGCGTTGCCCATCATGAGCGTGGGTGTGCTGCTCAATCTCGTGTGCATCGCGGTCGCGCTGTCGGGCACCCTGCTGATGCAGTTCCTGGTCGCGCTGTTCACGCTCGGCGTCGGCTGGAATTTTCTCTTCGTCGGCGGCTCGACGCTGCTGACGCAGGCCTACCGTCCCGATGAGAAGATCAAGACGCAAGCCGCGATGGATTTTTGCGTCTTCACGACGATGGCGGTCACGTCGTTCGCCTCCGGCGCGCTGATCACGACACGCGGCTGGGATTGGCTCAACTACGGATCGCTGCCGGTCGTGCTGCTGATCGCGATCGCGCTCTTGTGGCTGGCCGCCCAGCGGCGGCGTGTCGTCGCTACTGCCTGAGCACTTCGACGCCCTTGGGCGGCGTGAAGCGAAAGGTGTCGGCGGCTGGCGTAACGTTGGTGGCGACATCGCCAAACGTCAGCAGCGAACGTTGACCGAAGTTGTCAACCAGCTCGATCGCCGACAGCGCCTTGCCCTTGAAGCCAACCCGCAGCGATTGAAAGCTCGCCGCCTCGCCCTTGATCCTCGGCGTGGCCTGCACCCAGTCGAGGCCCTGCGTGCTCGGCTGCGCCTTCAGCTCGAAATCCTTTTCGACATTGGCGCCGGCCAGCAGCGCCGCCGGTGTCGCACCGAGCGCCTGGTCCATCGCTCTCACCGTCACCTGCTGCAAGTCCACGTCGTAGAGCCACACGTTCTCACCGTCGCCGACGATCACCTGCTCGTAGGGCTTGGCGTAGGCAAAGCGAAAACGGTTCGGCCGCGCGAACTCGAAGCTGCCGCTCGAGGTCTTCTTCTTCGCGTTGTCGGCGGAGGTGACGGCCTGCGTGAATGTCGTGCGGCCGGACTTGGCGTCGCGCGTGAACTCGCGCAACGCATCCACTGCGTCCGCGTGCGCTGCGCCCGCAACAAGCACCAGCAAGAGAAAGTGTTTTTTCATTCGTCCCGCTTCGGCACGAGCAGATCGCGGTTGCCGTTGGTGGCCATCGACGATACGAGCCCCGAGCGCTCCATTTGTTCCAGCAATCGCGCGGCGCGGTTGTAGCCGATGCGCAAATGGCGCTGCACGAGCGAGATCGACGCCCGCTTGTGCTGCAACACGATCGCTACGGCTTGGTCGTACATCGGATCGGCCTCCATATCGCCGCCGCCCTCGCCGGCACCCGCTTCGCCTTCGCTGTCGAGCACGCCTCCTTCGAGAATGCCCTCGATGTAGTTCGGCTCGCCCTGTGCCTTCAGGTACTCGACAACGCGGTGCACCTCGTCGTCGCTGACATAGGCGCCGTGCACGCGCATCGGCGTCGTGATCTGCGCAGGCGCCGACAGGTACAGCATGTCGCCCATGCCGAGCAGCGCCTCGGCGCCCATCTGATCCAGGATCGTGCGGCTGTCGATCTTCGACGAGACCTGGAAGGCGATGCGCGTCGGGATGTTCGCCTTGATGAGACCGGTGATGACATCGACGCTCGGCCGTTGCGTCGCCAGAATCAAATGCACGCCCGACGCCCGCGCCTTTTGCGCCAGGCGCGCGATCAGCTCT
>JANMHY010000400.1:0-4042 GCA_031375525.1 Burkholderiales bacterium | reverse complement strand
GCCACGTCGTTCAAGCTCGGTTCGGCCGAGTTGCCCGATCTGCTGAAGAAGCAGCTCGACGTGTTCGCCGAAGTCCTCAAGGCCCGGCGTGGCAGCGGCAAGGTGGTGCGCATCGAAGGCCACGCCGACGCATCCGGAGCGCCGGAGTTCAACGAGATTTTGTCGCAGCGCCGCGCCGACGCCGTGAAAGCCTATCTGGTCTCGCTCGGCGCCGACGAGAGCATGCTAGCGACCGTCGGAGCCGGTGCCAAGGAGCCGAAGAATGCGGCCAATCCGCTGGCGGCGGAGAACCGGCGGGTGGAGATCGGGCGGGCGGCACCGCCTTGATTCAGATGTCGGCCGCTCTAGTCCGGCCATAAGCTGAACTGCCGTAGAACAAGCCGGGCAGCCCGACATGGCTTCACTCAGGCGACAGCAGGCGATCGACCGCTACGTCGAGCCGACCTTGTTCTTCAAGCGCCGCAAGGATGGTCGCAAGCGCGGTCAGTACCAGCCCGACTCCGGCAATGTCTACCAGAAGCTGCGCGAGGAGGTCATCTGCAGCCTGCTGGAACGGGCCGACAAGATGCACCTGACCACCGTCTCACGCAATCTGGTTTCTGCGCGGGCACTACTGGAACGCATGAGCCGAGAGACTTGGACCTGCACGGCGACGGCACATGAGGGCGGCAAGGGTGACGGCGACCGAAAGCCAGACCCCTACCTGCACTTCAACATCAACTTCGACGCTGTGCCGACGGCCTACCACGTCAGGTGCCATCAACTCGAGCGAGGCGGCCTGCTGGTGTTCCAGGTAACCTTTTAGGCGCAGTTGCCCGTGACGGGCCGGGACGCCATCAATACCGGTACCGCACTCCCACCGCCGCCGAGACGCCGCGGGTCTGGCCGCGCACGCGGTCGTCCGAGGCGACGACATAGAAGTCGGTCAGGCTGTCGTAGCCATAGACATACGCCGCACTGGTGGTGGTCTGCTTGCGCGCCACGGCCTGGCCGTCGGCCTTGGAGGTGGCAATCTGCGCCTGCACGGTGCCCGGGCCCAGCGGCACGGATGCGCCGACAGAGAAGATGTCGCTGTGGACCGCCAGCCCGCGATCGCGCGTGTGCGTGTACTGGCCGAACAGCGTCGCCAGGCCCAGGTTGTAGCTCGCGCCGAGCTGCCACGTGTCTTCGAGCGTCGGGTCGTTGATGCCGTCGTCGATGTCCACGCGCTGCACCGACAGCGAGCCGGCGAGCACGCCCTTGGCGACGATGAGGTTGCCGGCGATCAGGTCGCCCGGGTTGTCCTGTTTGCCGCGCGCCGCGATCACGCTGCCGGTGATGCCGTCGAAGTTGGGCGTGGTGTAGCCGATGGCCTGGTTCCAGTAGAAATCGCCCTGGACGCCGATCAGGTTGCCGACGGTGAAGATGTGCCGCACCGCAGGCGAGAAGCCGACCGAGTTGCCCAATGCGTTGAAACGCGTCGTGGTGTTGAACAACAGCGTTTGAATGCGCCCCGCGCGCAGCGTGCCGTAGTCGCGGTGCGTCAACGACACGAAGGCGTTGCGCGAGAACGGCGGGTCGTCGTCATTGCGTCCGAACTTCGTGTCCTGAAAGCGGAAGAACGATTCGAGCGTGATGCCCGGCGTCCAGCCGTTCTCGAAGCCGTAGCTCGCATTGGCGCCGACGAAGGTGGCGGTCAGCGAGTTGCTGTTGAAGCGGTGCGTGCGCACGAAGCCGCTGTTCTCGAAGCGGCCGTAGGACAGATCCGCCACGCCGTAAAGCGTGTAGTCAAACTGGGCGCAGGCACCCGACGCCGCCAGCGTCAGCGCCGCCCCTACGCTTGCTGCTTTCAGGACTTTTCTTGTCGACATGCGAGTTCCCTCAACGAGCCTGGCCATGGCTCACAGCCACGGATGAATCAACAACCAAGAGCCATTCATCGCGGCGTGGAGCACCACGCACCAACGCACTCGGCGGGTCCGCTCATAGACCCGGCCGACCATGAGCGCCGGCAACGCCGTGGCCCATGCCAGCGGGTCAGAACGCAACAGCGCATGCACCCCACCAAACACAAGCGCGGTCAGGATGTTGGATGTCCAGAAGCGTGTGCCGCGGCGCAGAAGCCATTCGTGCAACCCTGCGCGAAAGACAGCCTCTTCGAGCAACGGCGCGAGGACGACCAGCACAACCCATTGCGTCACCATGCCTTGTGGGGCGACGGCCAGTGCAGCGACAGACATCGCGAACATCACCAAGGTCGCCGGCCAACCGCCGCTTGCAGCGACTGCACTCTTGCCGGACCCAGGCGCCCTGCTGGACAGGTGGTGCTGCGTGCGTGGACTCACGGCCTGCGCCTGGCGGTTGGGGAGGAAGCCTGAGCCGCAGTGCGGGCTCGGCGCCGGAAGGCGAGCGCTGCAATCGCGAGCACGACGAGCACCCACAGGGTGGGGTCTTCCACGCTGTGGCCCTGGGCCAGCGAGCAACCACCCGAGCCGACGTCGGCCGGTGCCTCACCTTGTCCTGACAGCGCGGCTTCGCGCCGGGCGGGATTGCCATTGCTTTCAACGACCAGGGACCCGCTGGCGGCGCCCGCGGACTGAGGCAGGAACGACACCACCACGCTACAGGAGGCGCCAGCCGACAAGGTGAATGGCGGCGACGCACAGGTTGTGGATTGCATAGCGAACGGTCCGGTGACGCTCAATGCCGCGATGCGCACCGAGCCCGTTCCCGAGCCCGAGATCACCATCTCGATCGGTGCGGATTGCGTCCCCACACGCGTTACGCCAAAGCCCAATGTGTTTGCCGACAGCGAGACGCCGGCCGTCGCAACGCCGACGCCGGTGCCGACCACCTGCAGCGCCGGCGGCGAACTGCCGCTGGACGCGATCTGCACCGAGGCGCTGCGCGCACCGGCCGCGCCCGGCACGAAGTGCACATCCAGGCGGCAAGACTCGCCTTCGAACAGCGTGCGTCCCGCCTGACAGGCGGTCGGGTCGGTGGTGACGACACCGAACATCGAGGCATCGGCGCCGACCGCGTTGACGACCGACAGCGTGACGCCTCCAAGGCCCTGGTTGAGCACATTGACCGACTGGATCGGCGACGCCGTGCCCGCAGTGACATTGCCGAAATCGAGTTGCGACACCGCGGGGCTCCAGACGAGCACCGGCACCGCCGTGGTCACGCCGCGGCCAGCCAGCGGCATCGAGTGCGGCGATGCCGCGGCGTTGCTGGTGACGACGACGGTGCCGTTGTAGTCGGTGGCGGCAGCAGCCGGCGTGAAGCGCACCGAGACGTCGCAGAACTGGCCGGGCGCCAGTGCGGCCGCACACGACGATGGGTTCTCTCTTGCGAAGGCCGAGCCGTTGACGGCCACCGCACTCACGCTCACCGGCGCCGTGCCCGTGCTCGTGATGCGCACATTGCGCGTCGGGTACAGGCCGCCCAGCGTCTGCGGGCCGAAATCGAGGCTGACGACCTGGGGCGGCGGCGGCGACAACGTCAGTCGCGGCACGGCAGGTGAGCCCGTGCCCGACAAGCTCACATCGACCTGCGGGTCGAGTCCGTTGGTGCGAACGCTCAGCGTGGCGGTGCGAACGCCGACCGCCGTCGGCGTGAAGGCCACCTCGATGGTGCACTCCGCCCCAGGCGTCAGGGCAGTCGAGGTGTTGCAGGTGGTGCCGGTGGTCTGGTAGTTGCCTGCCGCTGCACCGCTCAGGTCGAAGGACGTGAACGTGAGGTCCGACGTACCGAGGTTGCGCGCGATGAACGACAACGTGCGCGTGGTCGTGAGTTCGGTGTCGGGAAAGTTCAACGCCAACGCGCCCAAGGCCAACTGGCCTTGCGACGCGGTGATGCCCCGAAGCGTCACGTTGGCCGCCACGTTCGCACCGCCGAGCTGGTAGGTCACGCTCAGCTGCGCTTGAAGGTCGCCGAGCTGAGTTGGGTTGAACAGCAGATTCACGGTGCAGCTGGAATTGCCGGGCAGGTTGGCGCCTGCCGTACACGCGGGCGTGACCGTGGGTATGGCGTTCAGCGAGAAGTTGCCGCTGGCCGGGCC
>JANMHY010000382.1:0-7782 GCA_031375525.1 Burkholderiales bacterium | reverse complement strand
GTGCGCTGCCAGACGGCCAACGTCGACGACGAGCTGGCACGCCAGGCCGGCCCCCAGCTGGTGGTGCCGATCACCAACGCACGCTACGCGCTCAATGCCGCCAACGCGCGCTGGGGCTCGCTCTACGACGCGCTCTACGGCACCGACGTCATCGCCGAATCCGACGGCGCCGAGAAGGGCCGCGGCTACAACCCCGCGCGAGGGCTGAAGGTGATCGAGTACGCGCGCGGCGTGCTCGACCAGGCCGCGCCGCTGGCCGCCGGCTCGCACCGCGATGCCACCGCGTACCGCGTCGAGAGCGGCCGGCTCGCAGTGGCGCTGAAGGGCGGCACGAGCAGCGGCCTGGCCGATGCGGCCGGCTTCGTCGGCTTCCAAGGCGACGCCGCGGCACCGTCGGCGGTGCTGCTGCGCCACCACGGCCTGCACCTCGAGGTGCGCATCGACCGCGACCACCCGATCGGGCGCACCGACGCTGCTGGCGTCGCGGATCTCGTGCTCGAAGCCGCCCTGTCGACCATCCTCGACCTCGAGGACTCGATAGCCGCCGTCGACGCCGACGACAAGGTGCTGGCCTACCGCAACTGGCTGGGCATCCTGCGCGGCACGCTGACCGAGGAGGTCGCCAAGGGCGGCCAGACGTTCACGCGCACGCTCGAAACCGACCGCGTCTACACCGGCGCCGACGGCCAGCCGCTCGTCCTGCACGGCCGCTCGCTGCTGTTCGTGCGCAACGTCGGCCATCTGATGACGAACCCGGCGGTGCTGCTCGGCGACGGCAGCGAGATCCCGGAAGGCATCCTCGACGCCGTCGTCACCACGACGATCGCGCTGCACGATCTGAAGCGCCTGGGCACGCCGGGACTGCACAACACGCGCACCGGCAGCGTGTACATCGTCAAGCCGAAGATGCACGGCCCCGCCGAGGTGGCGTTCGCGGTCAAGCTCTTCGGCCGCGTGGAGGCCCTGCTGGGGCTGGCGGACAACACCGTCAAGCTCGGCATCATGGACGAGGAGCGGCGCACCAGCGTCAACCTGAGAGCCTGCATCGAGGCCGCACAGCAGCGTGTGGCTTTCATCAACACCGGCTTCCTCGACCGCACAGGCGACGAGATGCACACCGCCATGCTCGCCGGGCCGATGGTGCGAAAGCCCCGCATGAAGAACGCCAACTGGCTGCGCGCCTACGAGTTCAACAACGTGCAGATCGGCCTGGCCTGCGGCCTGCGCGGACGCGCCCAGATCGGCAAGGGCATGTGGGCCATGCCCGACCTGATGGCCGACATGATGAAGGAGAAGATCGCGCATCCGCAGGCTGGCGCCAACACCGCGTGGGTACCCAGCCCCACGGCCGCCACGCTGCACGCGCTGCACTACCACCAGGTCGACGTCGCCACGCTTCAGGAGAGCATGGAAGCGTTCGCGCTCGGCAGCAAGGGGCCGATGGTGGAAGAGAAGCTGCTGGACGCGATCCTGCAGGTTCCGGTGGCGCTGTTGCCGTTCTGGACGCCGCCCGAGGTGCAGCAGGAACTGGACAACAACGTCCAGGGCATCCTCGGCTACGTCGTGCGCTGGATCGACCAGGGCGTGGGCTGCTCGAAGGTGCCCGACATCCACAACGTCGGCCTGATGGAAGACCGGGCGACGCTGCGCATTTCCTCGCAGCACATCGCCAACTGGCTTCACCATGGCATCGTCACCGAAGCGCAGGTGCGCGCGGCCTTCGAGCGCATGGCCGCGGTGGTGGACAAGCAGAACGCCGGCGACGCGGCGTACCAGAACATGGCCGGCCGCTTCGCGTCGTCGATGGCCTACCAGGCCGCTTGCGACCTCGTCTTCAAGGGCAGGGAGCAGCCGAGCGGCTACACCGAGCCGCTGTTGCATGCGTGGCGCTTGAAGGTCAAGGCCGCGGCGGCCTGACCCACAGCGCTTCAGCAAAGGCGGCTGCCTACAATCGCCGCCCGATGCCAACGTTTCCTGCTTCTTGTGACGTGCTCGTCGTCGGCGCTGGCCCCGCGGGCAGCGCCTGCGCGCAGCAGCTAGCGCGCGCCGGCTTCAAGCCGCTGCTGGTCGATCAGCATGAGTTCCCGCGCGACAAGGTCTGCGGCGACGGCCTGATTCCCGACGCGCACACCGCCTTCGGCCGCATGGGCGTCTATCAGGAGGTGATGAAGCATGCGCTGCGGCTGCCGCACGTGGCCTGCATCGCGCCGCGCGGCGGCCGCGTCGACGTGCCGGGGCGGCTGGCCGTGCTGCCGCGGGCGCTGCTCGACGACATCCTGCGGCGCGCGGCGATGGACGACGGCGCGCAGTGGTGCGCGCCGGCGCGCTTCGAAGCGCCGCTGCTCGATGGCCACCAGCGCGTCTGCGGCGCGCGGCTGAAGATCGGCGAGCAGATGCACGACGTGCAGGCGCAATGGGTAGTGCTGGCCACCGGCGCGGTGCCGACGGCGCTGATGGCCGCCGGCCTGTGCGAGCGTCGCACGCCCAGCGGCGTGGCCATGCGCACCTATGTGCGCAACCCGAAGATGGCCGGCCGCATCACCGGCCTCGAAGTGCTCTGGCACAAGAAGCTGTCCAAGGGCTACGGCTGGATTTTTCCCTGCCCCGATGGCCTCTACAACATCGGCGTCGGCCTGGCGCACAGCCACGCCGCCAAGAGCGACGATGGCCGCGAGGCCATGGTCGACGTCAACCTGCGCGAGATGTTCGAGCGCTTCTGCGCCGTCTATCCGGTGGCGCAGGAACTGATGGCCACCGGCGAACAACTCGGCCCGCTGAAGGGCGCGCCGCTGCGCTGCTCGCTCGACGGCGCGCGCTTCTCGCGCCCCGGCCTGCTCGTCACCGGCGAGGCCGCCGGTGCGACCTATGCGTTCACCGGCGAAGGCATCGGCAAAGCGCTGGAGACCGGCATCCTCGCCGCCGAGACCATCACCGCGGCGCGCGACACGATGCTGACCGACGCCCAGGCGCGGGCGAGCTATGAAGCGCACTTGATGGAGTTGAAGCCGCGCTTCGATCTGTACGAGCGCGCCAACGAGGTCAACGAACACCCGTGGCTGGCCGACCTGGTGATCTCGCGCGCCAAGAAAAGCCCGCGCATCCTGCGCCGCATGAGCGCAGTGCTCGAAGAGCAGGGCAACCCGGGCAACCTGATTTCGGTGCGCGGGATTTTGCGCCTCTTCATTCCGATCCCCTGATCGGACTATGACGGCCCCTCGCCCGCTGCGCGGCCACTCCCCCGTGGGGAGGCTCAGGCCGACGCTTGGGAGCGGCCCGGCGCTGGCCTGATCGATGTGCCAGCTCCTCGGCATGAACGCCAACGTCCCCACGGACGTGTGCTTCAGCTTCGAAGGCCTGGCGCGGCGCGCCGACGAGCACAAGGACGGCTTCGGCATCGCCTTCTTCGAAAACAAGGGCCTGCGCACGCTGGTCGATCACCACAGCGCGCGCGAGTCGCCGGTGGCCGAACTCGTGCGGCGCTATCCGATCAAGAGTGACAACGTCATCGCCCACATCCGCAAGGCCACACAGGGCCGCGTGGCGCTCGAGAACACCCACCCCTTCGTGCGCGAGCTGTGGGGCCGCTACTGGGTGTTCGCGCACAACGGCGACTTGAAGGGCTTCAAGCCGCGCCTGCATGCCGCGTTCAAGCCCGTCGGCGACACCGACAGCGAGCGCGCGTTCTGCTGGCTGATGCAGGAGCTGGCCAAGTCGCACGCCAGCGTGCCGACGATCGGCGAGCTGACGATCACCTTGCGCGAGCTGCTGCCGCAACCGGCCGCGCACGGCACCTTCAACCTGCTGCTGTCCAACGGCCAGGCGCTGTGGGCGCATTGCAGCACCAGCCTGCATTGGATCGAGCGCGCCCACCCGTTTGGCCGAGCGACGCTCGCCGACGATGACGTGACAGTGGACTTCGGTGCGCGGACAACGCCGAACGATCGCGTGGCCGTGGTCGCCACCGAGCCGATGACGAACAACGAACACTGGCAGGCGATGCGCGCCGGCGAGGTCCGTGTGTTCGTCGCCGGGCTGTCGGTCGCCTGACGCTGACTGCGCAAAAACTGCGGGCCCTGTTCGAGGGGCCATCGGTCGGCGAAGCCGGCAGTATGCTGAGTCTCCCGCCTTTCACCTCCGCACTCCCATGGCCGCGCTGCCCGTCCCGCGTTTCGACACTTTCTACCGCCACGAAGAACTCTCGCAACTGCTGCACGACTACGCCGCCGCCGCGCCGGGCCTGGTGCGCGTGGCCTCGATCGGCAAGAGCCATGAAGGCCGCGACATCTGGGTGGCCACGGTCACCAACTTCTCCACCGGCGACGACACCGACAAACCGGCCTTCTGGGCCGATGGCAACATCCACGCCGCCGAGCTCACCGCGTGCACGGCCTGTCTGTACTACCTGCACCAGCTCGTCATCAAGTTCGGCAACGACCGCGACATCACGCAACTGCTCGACACGCGCGTCGTCTACCTGTGCCCGCGCCTGAACCCAGACGGGGCTGAGCTCGCACTTGCCGACAAGCCGCGCCACATCCGCAGCTCGACGCGGCCGTATCCGTTCGACGAAGACACGGTGGAAGGCCTGACGATCGAAGACGTGGACAGCGACGGCCGCATGCTGACGATGCGCCTGCCCGACTCGCACGGCCCGTACAAGAAGCACCCGCAGGAGCCGCGGCTGATGGTGCCGCGCGAGCCCGGCGAGTTCGGCGGCGAGTACTACCGGCTGATGCCCGAGGGCACGCTGACGAACTGGGACGGCTTGACGGTCAACGTCAACCGCGACGCCGAGGGCCTGGACCTCAACCGCAACTTCCCGACCAACTGGCGCGGCGAACACGAGCAGCTCGGCGCCGGGCCGTACCCGACCAGCGAGCCCGAGGTGCGGGCAATGGTGGACTTCATCGTCCAGCACCCGAACATCGGCGCGGCGATCAGCTACCACACGCACAGCGGCGTCATCCTGCGGCCGATGGGCAGCAAGAGCGACGACGACATGACGCCCGAAGACCTGTGGAGCATCAAACGCTTCTCGGCGCTCGGCGAAAAACTCACCGGCTACCCGGCCATCAGCATCTGGCACGAGTTCAAGTACCACCCGAAGGATGTCATCAGCGGCACTCAGGACTGGGTCTACGAGCACCTGGGCGCGCTGTTCTGGGTGGTGGAAATCTGGTCGCCGAACAAGGAAGCCGGCATCACCGACTACAAGTGGATCGACTGGTACCGCGATCACCCGGTCGACGACGACTTGAAGTTGCTGGCCTGGAGCGACAAGCACTGCAACCGCCAGGCCTATGTCGATTGGACGCCGTTCAAACACCCGCAGTTGGGCGCGGTCGAGATCGGCGGCTGGGACAAGATGAACTACTGGCGCAACCCGCCGCCGCATCTGCGCGAGCGCGAGGCGGCGCGCTTTCCGGCGTGGATGACGCAGATCGCGTTGTCGCTGCCGAAGCTGGAGATGCTGCGCGCCGAAGTGCGCGCGCTCGGCAACGACACCTGGCGCATCCGCTTCGCCGTCGCCAACACCGGCTACCTGCCGGCCTACGTGACGCAGCTCGCGCTCGACCGCAAGGTCGTGCGCGGCGTGATGTTCGAGATCCACCTGCCGGAGCATCCGGACGTGTCGCTGATCAACGGCAAGCACCGCTTCGAAGGGCCACAGTTGGAAGGCCACGCGCCGAAGACGAGTCAGCAGGCTTTTTTGCCGTCACGCGAGATCACCGCCGATCGGGCGGTCGCGGAGTGGGTCGTCAAGGCGCCGAAGGGAACGCGGATTGGGCTGACCGCGCGCGCGGATCGGGCGGGGGCGGTAAGGAGTGAGGTGGCGCTGGATTGAGCTGTCGCCACAATGGAGTCCACATGAAAACACTCCTTAGGCGGCTGGTCGATCGCGCGCTTGCGCGCGATGCGCTCATGTCGATGCTGGTGGTGCCGGGCGCTTACCTGTTGCGCAAGTACCGCGATACGGGCTCGCAGTGCTATCCCAGGACGACGGCGCGCCTGAGGAAGATCGGTGTCTTCCCGATCACCAACCACTACTACGAACCCCTGTTTGACGACCGGCTGCTGGAACGGCCCTTGGCGCTGCAACGGCCGCTGCCCGGCATCGACCTGAACATCGACGGCCAACTTGCGCTGCTGGGCGAGCTGGCGCGGGCTGACGAGCTGCGGCAGGCCAACTTCGCCGGCCCCCGCGCTTCGGAGCTCGACTTCCGCCTCGACAACGGCAGCTTCGGCGAAGGCGATGCCGACTTCCTGTACCAGATCTTGCGCTGGCTCAAGCCCGCAAAGATCGTCGAGGTCGGCAGCGGCCACTCGACCAAGGTGGCGCGGCTGGCGCTGGAATGCAATCGCGCCGAGACCGGTGTCGCCGCCGTGCACGTCTGCATCGAGCCCTATGAGCAGCCCTGGCTGGAAAAGCTGGCCGGCGTGAGCGTGGTGCGCTCGCGCGTCGAGCACTGCAGCATCGATTGGGCCAACGAGCTGGCGCCCGGCGACCTTCTGTTCATCGATTCCAGCCACATGATCCGGCCGCAAGGCGATGTGCTGGAGGAGTACCTGTCGATCCTGCCGCGGCTGCGCGCGGGCGTGTATGTCCACGTCCACGACGTGTTCACTCCGCGCGACTATCCGCGGGCCTGGGTGGTCGACGACGTGAAGTTCTGGAACGAACAGTATCTGCTCGAAGCGCTGCTGACCGACACCGACCGCTACGAGGTGGTCGCGGCTCTCAACCACCTGAAGCACGAGCACTACGACGCGCTTGCCCGCGTCTGCCCCTACCTGGAAGCGGGCTCCGAGCCGGGCTCGTTTTACCTGCGCACGAAGTGAGCCCGCTGCGCCTCAGACGCCTAGCTGCACCGCCGTCCCGCTGACGCTGACCATCATCATGCCGTTGGCCTCGCCGAGCACTTCGCGCACACAATGTGCGGGGTCAAATGTGCGCAAGTGTGTGCAGGTGTGCGGGGTCAAGGTGTGGGTGTGCGGGGTCACACAGGTGTGCGGGGTCAAGTCTCAAATTTGAACCCCCCCTTCACGTGTGCACAACATGTGTATGGCCCTAGCATGCGACACGTGAGCAGCAGGTCTTCACACGGGGCATTGATGCCTTGGGCCGGGTGCTCGTCATCGTCTACACACCGCGCGGCGACAGCATCAGGCTGATCTCCGCGCGCAAGGCCAGTCGTGGCGAAGCGGAGCACTACCGCCATGCGTAAGGAATACGACTTTTCGAAGGGCAAGCGCGGCACCGTCATCGCATCGCCGGGCAAGACCCGTATCACGATCATGCTCGACGACGACCTGATCGAGCATTTCCGCGCGCTGGCCGAGGCCCAGGGCTCGGGCTATCAGACATTGATCAACGCGGCCCTTCGCGACGCCGCGTCGGTTGGCAAGCGCAAGCGAGCTGCCGATCGCCCGCTTACGGAGAGCTTGTTGCGCAAGGTGCTGCGTGAGGAGTTGCAGACCGGGTGAGGGCTGGGGAGCGAGCGCGGATCGCAGCATCGCGCGAGTGTTCCCAATTTGGCTACACGTGAAACCAGTCTTGCTTCAAGACCGAGCCGTGGCCAGAACCACCTACCCACCCATCTGCACCGCCGTCCCGCTCACCGCGACCATCATCATGCCGTTGGCTTCGCCGAGCACTTCGTAGTCGAAGTCGATGCCGACGACGCCGTTGGCGCCGAGTTCTTTCGCGGCGGCCATCATGTCGTCGAGCGCCGCATCACGCGCGCCGGACAGCGCACGCTCGTAGCCGCCGGCGCGGCCGCC
>JANMHY010000370.1:0-2773 GCA_031375525.1 Burkholderiales bacterium | reverse complement strand
CCAGGCGCTGCAGGATCACCCCGCGCGCCTCGTCGCGGCTGATCTTCAGGCGGGCTTGCTCGACCAACTCGTCGCGCTTCTTCTGCGTGCTCTTGATCAGGGCCTTGAGCGTCTTGGCTTCGTCTTCCAGCGCCTTGTGCTGCGCCAGTTGTGCCTCGATGCGCTGCGCGTCCACTTGATGTGAAGACCAATCGCCGAAACTGCGGTCGCGCTTGGCGAGCTTCATCAGGCCCTTGGCTTCCTTGAGCTGCGCCTTCAGGTCTTTCACCCGGTCGGCGGGCAGCACACCGCTGGCCTCGGTATCTTCAAAGTCTTCTTCGCTCGCCGCAGCAAACAGCGCTTGCAACTCAGCCAGGCGCGTGTGCTGCTGTTCCAGCTCGGCCAGCACCTGCGGGAACTGGCTTTGCAGGATGTCTTCGTCGGGGATCAGCTCAGGGCCCCAGCCGCTGGCCGCTATGGATTTGAAATCGGGCGTGAGCTGCTTGATGTAGTTGGCGAAGGCGCCGCGCACCTGGTAGCGGGTGAGCAGGGTCTGGCCTTGGGTGAACGTGCGCTCGATGCTGTCGAGCAAGGTGGCGCGCATGGAATAGACGTTGCGGTTTGGCGGGGCATCGGGCTGCGCGCTGCGCTTCGATACCTCAGCGCGAACGGGGGTGGGCGCGAGCGCGTCGACAACGGGCAGGTGGGCTTGCCACCACGCCTCCAACTGCTGCATGAACTGGGTTTGGCGTTGCAGCACGCCGGGATGCTTGCTCACATGGGCGGCAATGGCGCGCTTGTCCTGCAGCGCGGCGCTGAAGTCCACATAAGTGGCATCGCCTGAGTCACGACCCAAACGTGGCACGAAGCAGCTTGCGCGCAGGCCTTCGTAGTTCTGCCAGAAGTGGGCCAGCGCCTCGACTTCGCTCGTCGGCACGCCGCCGTGCAGGTGCGCGCGCACGTCGTGCGGCTCGGGCGGCGGGGCGTTGTCCACATACCGTCGAATGTTGCAGTTGTAGTCTTCAGCGGCAATCTCACTCACCGGCACACGCCGTGCGTAGGCCGGGAGGTCCTGGCCCGCGCGGTAGGCGTGCACGATCTTGTCGATGTCTTCCGGGCGCAGGTGGTTTTGCGCCTTGCCTTCGCGGTATTCGCGGTCGGCATTGACGAAGAGCACATGCTTGCGCTCGGCCGCGCCGGCCTTGTTGAGCACGAGGAGGCAGGCCGGGATGCCAGTGCCGTAGAACAGGTTGGCGGGCAGGCCGATCACGGCTTCGAGCACGCCGCGCTCGATGAAGTAGCGCCGCGCCTCGCGTTCTTCGCCGCCGCGAAAGAGCACGCCGTGCGGCATCACGGTGGCGAGCTTGCCGTCGGCCACCAGCACGGCCAGCATGTGCTGCACGAACATCAGGTCGGCCTTCTTGCCCTTCTCGGGCATCCAGACCGGGAAGCGGCCGGGGTGCTTGATGTCTTTCTTGATGTAGTTCTGGCTGAACGGCGGATTCGCCAGCACGCGGTTGAAGCGCTTGAGCTGGCCATCGTCTTCGTGGTGCTGCGGCTCGCGCAGCGTGTCCTGCTGGCGGATGTCGGCATCCGGGATGCCGTGCAGCAGCATGTTCATCTTGCAGATGGACCAGGTGGTGCCCATCTTCTCTTGCCCGTAGAGCGCCACGCGGCTGGCGTCGCCGCCATGCTCGCGCAGGTAGTCGCGCACCTGGATCAGCATGCCGCCGGAGCCGGCGGTGGGGTCGTAGATGCGCATGCCTTCGCGCGGGTCGCAGATCTCGACGCACACGCGCACCACTTCGGCGGGCGTGTAGAACTCGCCGGCTTTCTTGCCGGCCTGGTCGGCAAAGTCCTTCAGCAAATATTCGTAGGCGGCGCCGAGCAGATCGGGGAACTCGAAGTCTTCATCGCGCAGCGGAATCTTGTCGAAGTTCTGGATGAAATTGACGAGGGTGTCGTCGTCGAGCGTGTGCTGGCCGATCTTGCGGTTGAAGTTGATGGTGCCCTTGAGCACGTCTTGCAACGCGTCGTTGTTATCTTCCTCCAGCGCCTCCAGCGCCTTGTTGAGCATCGAGCCGACGTTCTCCTTGACGTGTTTGAGCGCCGGTTGGCGCTTGCCGTTCTCGTCGACCCACTCCTGGCTCCAGCGCGCGCGCGGTGGCACATAGAAGTACTTGCCGGCGTACTGGTCTTTGTCTTCGAGGTTGACGGCAATGTCTTCGGCGCTCAGGCATTGCGCCTTGCCTTGTTGGCGGATTTCTTCTTGCCGCTGGTCGAACAGGTCGCTGGCGCGCTTGAGGAACAGCATGCCGAAGACATATTCCTTGTACTCACTGGCATCCATGTTGCCGCGCAGGTCGTCGCAGGCGGTAAGCAGCAGTTGTTCGAGGCGGGCGAGCGTGAGGCGGGCGGGCGGCATGGACAGCGATGAGTCGGAAGTTCGGCGCGAGGAGGCCGCCGATTCTGCCCGCGATGCGTTGACGCGGCGCCGCGCCTCAGACCAACGGCCGCGGCGGCGGCCGGCCATCGCCATAAACATCGGCCAGCCGCACCAGCGCCTTCACATCGCGCAGGTGCAGGCGTCCATCAACAACCGCATGCAGTCCGCGCCGCTCCAGCTTGCGCAGCGTCTTGTTGGTGTGCACGAGAGACAGGCCGAGTGCATCGGCCACATGCTGCTGCGTCAGCGGAAACGGCACGCCGCCGACGCCCTTGTCGGTCTGCAGCGCCGCGGCGCGCTTGAACAGCAGCACGAGCAAGGTGGCGATGCGCTCTTCGGCGCTGCGCC
>JANMHY010000342.1:0-3189 GCA_031375525.1 Burkholderiales bacterium | reverse complement strand
TAGACGCACGCCAGCAGGCTGGCGCTCAGGTAGTCCGACAGCCGGGCTCCAAGTCCCAAGGTGGCTTTGGTTCGCGCCATGGCGGCCTCCCGCAGTTGCGTTGCGAGAGTTTAGGTCAAAAACGCTAAACGAACAGTATTGGGTCAGGTCTTGCCTTTTGCCTGCACGTCCCACGGATTGACCAGCGCCACCTTCGCAGCCGCAAAGTCAGCCACGTTCCGCGTGACCACCGTCATGCCGTGAACGAGCGCAGTCGCGGCGATCAGCGCGTCGCGCTCGGACAGGCGATTGGGCACATGCAGCCGGGCGCAGCGCAACGCGACTTGCGCATCGACGGCGAGGACGCGCCCGGCGAAGGCAGGCATCACCTGCTCGTCCAGCCAGCCGCGCATCAGGCTGCCTTGTGCTCGATCGCGCCGCTCGATCTGCAAGACACCCATTTCGAGTTCCAGCACCGTGATGGCCGACAAGTACAGGCTGCCGGCCGGCACGCTGCCCGCCCAGGCCACCACGTGGCGGTGCGCCTTGCCGGTTTTGGCTTTTCGCAGTTCGGAGACGATATTGGTGTCGAGGACATACATCCGCGTCAGCCCAGGTCCGCGGCGCGTGTGAGCTTGCGAACACGCGGCGGACTGAAGCGCACACGCTCGGCGCCGGACATGGCCAGCAGATCGACGATGCTCTCCGCGGGCGCCGTCAACGCCTGGTACTGCTCGATGCTCAGCAACACATGCGCCGGGCGGCCGCGGTCGGTGATGATCACGGGGCCACGCCGCGCCGCCTTCTTCGCGTTGCTCGTGTCCTGATTGAACTCGCGGCTGGAGATGGTGGTGACGGTCATGGCAGCACTTCCTCTTGACACGGGCATTGTAGCAATGTATCTACAAACGGTGCGGCTCTATTCCACTGCGGGAGCTGGTGATTCGCCAGCGCTTCGGCCTCCAGCAGCCCGTCGGCGATCTTGTGGTCAGACGATGCTCATGTCGATATCCGAGTGATCGTCGGCGATATTGGCGACAGTCGGGCCGAAGAACATCGCGGTGATAGCGCCTGGCGCGAGCAACAAAACATTGAACCTCGCGCAGCGGCCGTGCAACCCAGGGTCATCAGCGGGCCGACGTCGGCTGGGCACGCAACAGAAAGACCACCATGGGCAGCACACGCACAGAGCAAGCCGTTGACGAGTTGGGCACCGACGACGTCGACGATTTCGAGCCGTCCTGCGACGACATCCGCCTGGCCTGGCTGGCACGCGAATCGGGAGCCGAACACAGCGGCTGCCACGATTTTGAAGCGCTGTGGTCCGATCGTTAGATCACGCCGTCAGCGCAAGGTGGCGCGTGAGTGCGCAGCAGGCTTCGACGCCAAGCGCGTGCGGTCAGCGGCTGCACCCAGTGAAGCGTCCATCGCAATCCGCACGGCATCGAGCGGTTGCAGGCCAGGCGTCGAGCTGAGAAGGCCGGCGGCGTAGCGCGAAATCCATGCGGCGGTGGGTCGGGCGGGTGGCGAGTCATGTGGGGCCATGCGAACCTCCGAACGGGCCCACATGTTGCGCGCGACCGGCCGCGCCGGTCAACGCTTCGTCGAGATTGGCAGGCGATTTTGCAGTCGGTAACCAATCTGGGCTTGCGGAAGGCGCAAGCGCGACTGCTGTGGCGCGAAGCAGTCCCATTCGTCTATGCTGGTCGTCGCTCTCGAGGAGGCACAGCATGTGGAAACGAACGTCGGCATGGCTCCTGGTCCTTCCCCTGGTGGCGGTCGCGGCACAAACGCTGAACATCAAACCCGGGGCCTGGGAGATGACGATGAAGAGCGCCGCGATGCGCAAGCCCGTGGTGGAGAAGGAGTGCATCACCAAGGCCGACATCGCGGAACTTGCCGCCGAGGCGGACGACGATGACGAGGGCGATTGCAAGGTCGTCGCGCCGCCGATCGTCAGCGGCAACCAGTGGTCGGCCGACAAGCTGTGCAAGAACGGGCGCAAGGTGCACGCGGCGTTCAGCGCCGAGTCGCCGGAGCAGGTCAAGGGCACGATCGTGAGCAGCGACAGCAAGGGCTCGGTGACGGTGGAGGTCTCGGCGAAGTGGCTCGGCGCCAGTTGCGCCGGCATTCGCTAGTCGCCGCCGCCGCCACAGCCCCCGCCGCCGCACCCCGAATCGCCGCTGCTGCTGTTGCCGCCGTCGCCGCTGCTGCCGCCATCGCTGCTGTCGCTCGCCGCTGACGCGAAGTCGCCGCCGCAGTAGATCACGGCCGTGGACGAACCGTCGTCGCGGCGGCGCGTGAGCTGCGCCGTCTTGCAGTCGAGCGCGTAGCTGAATCCGTCGGGCACGCCGAGCTTGGTGTCGAGTGCGAACAGCAGCGGCAATCGCGTCGGCGCGCGTGGATTGATGTGATCTTCCTTGCAGGCGTGCCACCAGGTGACGTGCAGCCCCGTGTCGGCCTTGCTGCCGGAACCGACGGACACGGCGGGCGTGTGGTGAAGAAAACCGCCGAAGGCGCCCTTGCAGAACGCGTCGTAGTTTCGCGTGAACAGAATGAACTCGTGCCACAGGTCGTCGGCCACCTGCGACGGCATCGAGACGTACTTGCGGCCGCTCTTCAGATACGCCAGGAAGAACTGGCGCAGTGCGTTGGCGGTGAGCTGGCACTCCTTCAGGCCGAGTTCGGGGCGGCGTTTGCGCAGGTTGTCGAACAGGCCGCGCGGCAGTTCGTAGTTGCGGATAAAGGTTTCGCGCCGTGCAATGCGGCGTTGGTTCCACAACGCCAGCGAGAAGATGAACAGAACGACGGTGACGAAGGCGAGCATGTTCAGAAAGTGCCGGGGTACGCGCCGCCGTCGAGCAGGATGTTCTGCGCCGTCAGGTAGCCGGCCTGCGCGCTGCATAAAAACGCGCAGACCTCGCCGAACTCTGCGGCCATCCCCAGTCGCTGCGCGGGAATCGCCTTCGCACGCACGGCGGTCAACTCGGCAACGCTCTTGCCGGTCTTCTCGGCGTTGGCCTGCATCGTCTTGCGGATGCGGTCGGTGTCGAAGAAGCCGGGCAGCAGGTTGTTGATCGTCACGTTGCGCGAGGCCAGCCGGCTTTGCCGCGCCAGGCCGGCGACAAAGCCGGTGAGTCCGCTGCGCGCGCCGTTGGACAGGCCGAGGTTTTCCAGCGGCGCCTTGACCGCACCCGAGGTGATGTTGAC
>JANMHY010000316.1:0-2069 GCA_031375525.1 Burkholderiales bacterium | reverse complement strand
TCGATCGGATCGCCCGGCACCAGGCGGATCAGGAAGAACGCCACCAGCGTGATGCCGATGAAGGTCGGCAACAGCAGGGCGAGTTTCTTCAGCAGGAAGGTGAACACGTTGAAAACAACACGGGGTCGCGATGGACCCCGTGATTGTGGCGGCAGGCGCGTGTCAGAAGAACTTGTGGGTCAGGCGCACATTGAAAGCGCGGCCGCGCGGATCGCCGACGCGCGCATCCCAGCCCGCGCCGGCGACGTTGTCGACGTTGTGGTTCGAGAACGGTGGGTCGCGGTCGAAGAGGTTGGTGATGCCCGCGGTCAGCTTGGTGTTCTTCATACCGCTGTAGCTGACCGACAGGTTGTACAGCGTGTAGGCCTTGACCTTGGTCTGGAAGCCGAGGTCCTGCAGGATGACGCCGCTGCCGAAGCCATCGACCTCGCTCTTGTAGCCCGACTTGTAGATCTGCGTGAACGTCGTGCCCCAGTCGCCGCTCTCGAAGCCGAAGGTCGCGGTGTGCTTCCAGCGCAGCTTCAGATCCCACAGAAAGTCGAAGTCGCCGAACTCGCCGACGCGCTCGCTTTGCGGCTCGTTGGCGGATTTGCGCGACTTGAAGCTCTTCAGGTACGTGCCGTCGAGCTCGGCCGTCCACTTGCCGATGGCGTTTTTGTGGTTGAACGCCAGGTTGATATCGGCGCCGCGCACCTTGTCGCCGGCGACGTTGATCCAGCCGCCGCGCACGAGGCGGATCGTGCCGTCCGGGTTGCGCTCGATGAATTGCGTCAGGTTGTTGTCGAGCACTTCCTGCGGCGTGCGGTTGGAGATGCGGTCGGTGATTTCGACGTTGAAGAAGTCCACGCTGGCCGAGAACCAGTCGGCCGGCGAAACGACGAAGCCGACCGACCACTGTTTGGATTTTTCGGGCTTCAGGTTCGGGTTGCCGCCGGACTCGGTCGATGGCCGGATGCCGCAAAAACGCGGATCGGGCGCCGCCGGGTCGCAGGTGAACGACGGGTCGTCGACGTCGCTCGTGAACTGGCCGGGGCTGGCACCTTCGTACAGCGGCCCGAAGTCCGGCGCGTGGAAGCCCTTGTTGAACGAGCCGCGCAGCAGCAGTTGCGGCAGCGGCCGCCAGCTCAAGGCGACCTTCGGGTTGGTGGTCTTGCCGAAATCGCTGTAGCGGTCATGGCGCACGGCGAGCTGCGCTTCGAGGTTCTTGACGATCGGCACGTTCACTTCCGCGAACACGGCCTTGATGTCGCGCTCCACGCTCGGCAGCGCAGCGGGCGAACCGGCGCCGATGATGGCCTCGGTGCCGGACTGGTCGCGGAACTCGAAGGTCTCCTTGCGCACATCGAAGCCGACGGCCGCAGCGAGCGGCCCGGCCGGCAGCGCGAACAGCTCGCGCGAGACGGTACCGTCGATCTGCCGCACCTTGGCGCTGCCGCCGTAGAGCTTGGCGCCGATGGCCTTGGCGCCGTTGATCAACGCCAGCGCCTCGGGCGTCTGCGTCTGGCCGGGCAGCAGGAAGGGGTTGATGAGGCCGGTGTCCATCGCCGCCTTGAAGCGGTCTTCGAAGAGGTTGCCGTCGCCGAGCGTCGTTTCTCCCGAGCTGCGTGCGGTGGACAGGCCGACCTTGTAGTCCCACCCCGCCATCACGCCTTCTGCGCCGACCAGCAGGCGGTAAGCGTTGGTCTCGGTGTTCTGCTGGCGCGGTCCGCATTCGAGACAACGCCAGCGGATGCGCACCGGCAGGCTGGTGTCGAAGCGGCCCGGGTCCTGTGCGTTGATCGCATCGGCCAGCGCCGTCGGGTAGTACGGGCCGCTGGCGGGGTAGTTGGCGCCGCGCGCCACGAGGGTGATCTGGTTGGCGGTGTATTCGACCGCGGACTTCACCTTCGACGCCGTCAGCTCGACGAAGGCGCTGTGGTCGGCGCCGAGCTTGAAGGTGCCGCGCGAGACCAGGTTGTAGCGGTCCACCGGCTGCATCAGGCTCCAGTCCTTGCCGTAGTCATAGACGCAGGCGCGGCTGGCGCGCGGCGAGCCGGTGAGGTCGCCGCGATAGAGGTACTGGTTGGGCA
>JANMHY010000291.1:0-4278 GCA_031375525.1 Burkholderiales bacterium | reverse complement strand
CAAACAGCTCACCTCGCTCGGCCTGAACCGCATCGCGGTCTTCTATCAGAACGACGCCTACGGCAAGGCCGGCCTCGAAGGCACGGTGCGGGCGCTGAAGCGGCGCAACCTCGAACCGGTGGCGACGAGCACCGTCGAGCGCAACACGATCGACGTGGCCAAGGCCGTCGCCGAGATCGTGCCGAAGAACGCCAACGCGGTCGTGCAGATCAGCGCCTACAAGTCGTGCGCGGCCTTCATCCGCGAAGCGCGCAAGGCCGGCTTCGGCGGCACCTTCTTCAACGTCTCGTTCGTCGGCACGCAGGCCCTGGCCGATGAGTTGAAGGCCGAAGGCGCCGGCATCATGATCAGCCAGGTGATGCCGTTTCCGTACACCGCATCGGTGCCGATCACGCGCGAGTTCCAGGCCGCTGCGGCCAAGTCGGGCAACGTGCAGGCCAACTACTCGAGCCTCGAAGGCTACCTGGCGGCCAAGGTCTTCACCGAAGGCCTGAAGCGCGCGCCGAAGAATGCGACGCGCGAGCAACTGATCGCCGGCCTCGAATCGATCCAGCGCGCCGACTTCGGCGGCTTCCTGGTGGACTTCGGGCCACGCGACCACACCGCGTCGAGTTATGTCGATCTGTCGATGTTGACCGGCGACGGCAAAGTCCGCCGCTGATCGAGGAGCGTGAAGATGATCGTCCGTCCCCACCACGCCTGCGGGCGCCGGCAAGCGCTCAAGCAGTGGGCCGGCGCAGCCGCCGCCTGCGTGGCCGCGCCGCTGTGGGCGCAGTCGTCGGGCAAGAGCATCGTGCTCGGCCAGTCGGCGGCGTTCAGCGGCCCGGCGGCGCAACTGGGCGAGCAGTTCAAGCGCGGCGCGCTGCTGTTCTTCGATCGTCTCAACGCCAAGGGCGGCGTCAACGGCCGCACGATCGAGCTGAAGAGCCTCGACGACGGCTACGAGCCCGACCGCTGCAAGGCCAACACCGACCGCCTGATCAAGGACGGCGTGTTCGCGTTGTTCGGCTACATCGGCACCCCGACCAGCCTGGCCGCCTTGCCGCTGGCCAGCACGGCGCAGGTGCCCTTCATCGCGCCGTTCACCGGCGCGCAGGCGCTGCGCGAGCCGTTCAACCGCATCGCCTTTCATGTCCGTGCCTCGTACTTCGACGAGACCGCCGAGATCGTCAAGCAGGTGACGTCGATTGGCGCCAAGCGCATCGCCGTCTTCCACCAGAACGACTCCTACGGCAAGGCTGGCTTGGACGGCGTGCTGCGCGCCTTGAAGCCGCTGAACCTCGAGCCCGCCGGACTGGGCACCGTCGAGCGCAACACGGTGGACGTGGCCGCCGCGGTGAAGTCGATCCTCGCCGGCAAGCCGGACGCGATCGTGCAGATCAGCGCCTACAAGTCCTGCGCCGCGTTCATCCGCGAAGCGCGCAAGGCCGGCTACGGCGGCGCCTTCTACAACGTCAGCTTCGTCGGCACCAAGGCGCTGGCCGATGAGCTCGGCGCCGACGCACGCGGCGTCATCGTCAGCCAGGTCATGCCCTACCCCTACTCGCCGGTCTCGGTCTTGTCGGGCGAATACCTCGCCGCCGGCAAGGCAACCGACGGCGACAAGTTCGAGCCGAACTACAGCAGCATCGAAGGCTTCGTCGCCGCCAAGACCTTCAGCGAGGCCTTGAAACGCATGAGCGGCGTGCCCAGCTCGGATACGCTGATCGCCAGCATGGAGTCGCTGCGCGAACTCAACCTCGGCGGCTTCTTCGTCGATTTCAGCGCCAACAAGCACATGGGTTCGCGCTTCGTCGATCTGACGATCCTCGGCGCCGACGGCAAGGTTCGGCGCTGACGTGCCAAGCCTCGCGCCGTGCGCGAGGGTTGTCTCGCGCGCTCAGCGCACACGCGCGAGCAGGTCGACGCCGATCTGCATGAAGAAGTGCGGCAGGTCGAGCAGCACCCAGTTCTCGGCCAGCAGCCCGTCTTCGGCGCGCCACCAATCCATGACGCGCATCGTCACTGCGCGGTTCGTTGCCGGCACGCCGAGGTACGGCCCGCGCTGCGTGGCGTGGATGCTCGGCCAGCCGGTCGACGCGGCGTAGCTGCCTTCGCCGAAGCGCGCACGGTGGTTGCCGCCTTTGCGATCGGGCAGCGCGCTGAGAAACGGCTTTTGGTGGTGCTGCTCGAAGCCTGAAATGGCGCGCGCGGTGCCGATGCCGCACGGGCCGTACCACATCATGTTCGGGTGCCAGAAGCGCGCCATGCCCATGCTCTTCAGATCGGCCTGGTCGTAGCGGCCGAGGCCGCCGATCATGCGCATCACCAGATCGAGCGTGGCCTGGCCTTGCGCCGCATCGGTGGGCCCGCGCAACACGCCGTCCTGCGTGCGCGGCCCGGGCACGAGGACATCGAGCCCGGTGCTCGGCGGCAGCAGGCGGTGGCCGGCCTGGCGTGCGAGATCGACCAGATCGAGCAGCACGCGCGCTTCGGCGATGCGGCCGTCGACCACACGATAGAACTCGCCAAAGCGCAACCACACCGGCTGGCCGTGCGCCGGGATGCCCCACAGGCTTTGCGTGAAGGTGCCCAGGTAATGGCCCGCGCAGGTGACCCACCAGCCTTCGCCGCCGCAGATCTGGCCGGGCCAGTGGCCGCCGAAGAACAGATCGGTGCGGCGCTCCACGTCCGGCAGCGCGGCCAGCAACGGCGCGTAAAACTGCGCGGCCACCGCGTCGGGGCCGGTGAGTTCATTGACCGGGTGCGAGGCCACCCATTGCACGTCGGCGCTGAGCAGCGCCTGGCATTGCGCTTCGAAGCTGCGTCCCGGCAGGCTCTGGAGCAGCGTCCAGGCGGCCGTCTTGGCGGCTTGCAAGGGGTTATTTGTCAATGATGAGCGCATGGTCGCAGTCAGTTGAATAGGTATGCATCGTGGACTGCACCGGGTAAGCCCGCATCGGTATCAGCCCTCGAGTCTTTAGCATGCATAGGTATGCAACGTTGGGCACAGTGACAACGATGAAGGCCAACATTACCTCGATCGATGTCGCGCGGCTGGCCGACGTGTCGCAGTCGGCCGTGAGCCGCTCCTTCACGCCCGGCGCCAGCGTGTCGGATGCCACGCGCGGCAAGGTGATGGACGCGGCGCGCAAGCTCGGCTACCGGCCGAACGCGCATGCGCGCAGCCTCATCACCAAGCGCTCGCGCATCATCGGCCTGGTGCTGTCGTACCTGGAGAACCTGTTTTATCCGGTGGCGCTGGAGCGGCTGTCGCAGCGCTTGCAGCGCGACGGCTACCACGTGCTGCTGTTCTTCAGCGACACGGCCAACTCCGATGACCTGGTGTCAGAAATCCTGCAGTACCACGTCGACGGCATCGTGCTCGCCGCGACCACGCTCTCGTCGAGCCTGGCGCAGCGCTGCGCCGATGCGGCAATTCCCGTGGTGCTGTTCAACCGCGTGATGGCGCGCGGCGCAGTCAGCTCGGTGCGCTCCGACAACGTGGGCGGCGGCCGCGCGGTGGCACGGCTTCTGGCCGACACCGGCCACCAGCGCGTGGCCTACATCGCCGGCAACGAAGAGTCCTCGACCAACCTCGAGCGCGAGCGCGGCTTTCGCGATGGCCTGGCCGAGCGCGGCCTGCGCATCTGGGCGCGCGGCATCGGCAACTACGATTTCGAGCAGGCGCGGATGGCCACACGCGAGCTCTTCGGCAGCAGCAAGGAGCGGCCAGACGCCGTCTTCGTCGCCAGCGATCACATGGCCTTCGCGGTGATGGACACGCTGCGCTTCGAGCTCGGCCTGCGCGTGCCGCACGACGTGTCGGTGGTCGGCTTCGACAACGTGCCGCAGGCGGCGTGGCCGAGTTATGCGCTGACCACGATCGAGCAGCCGCTCGGGCCGATGGTCGAGGCCACCGTCGGCCTGCTGCAAAAGCACCTGCGCGACGAGCGTGCGCCGCACTGCGAAAACGTCGTCGTGCCGGGGCAGTTGATCTTGCGCAACTCGGTGCGTCAGGGCAAAGCGCAACCAATCCGAAAGCGCAGCGCATGAACACCGCGCTGCCCGGCTTCGACGCCGAGTTCCAGAGCCTCGACCACTACATCCGCGTCATCACCGACCGCATCTGGGAAGGGCGGCGTCTCGACGACATCCGGCGCTACTACAGCGCCGGCTGCGCGGTCGAAACGCCGGGCGGCGTCAGCATCGGCGTGCAGCCGGTGATCGACGGCACGCGCGCAACGCTTGTCGCCTTCCCCGACCGGCGCCTGCTGGCCGAAGACGTGATCGTCTCCG
>JANMHY010000279.1:0-3380 GCA_031375525.1 Burkholderiales bacterium | reverse complement strand
CGCGCAGCTCGACACCGCGCGGCGCGTGATCGCCCGGCGCACGCCGGTCATGCTGTGCGGCGAGACCGGCTCGGGCAAGGAGGTTTTCGCGCGCGCGCTGCACGACGCCAGCCCGCACGCCGGCGGCGCATTCGTCGCCGTCAATTGCGCCAGCCTGCCCGAACAGTTGATCGAGTCCGAGCTGTTCGGCTACCGCGCCGGCGCGTTCACCGGCGCGCAGCGCACCGGCCGGCGCGGCAAGATCCTGCAGGCCGATGGCGGCACGCTGTTCCTCGACGAGATCGCCGACATGCCGCTCGAGTTGCAGGCCCGCCTGCTGCGCGTGCTCGACGAGCGCCAGGTCACGCCGCTGGGCACCGAAGAGGTCATTCCGGTCGACTTCCAGCTCATCAGCGCCAGCCACGAGCACCTGCCGTCGCGCGTGCGCGAGGGCCGCTTCCGCGAAGACCTGTTCTACCGGCTGGCGGGGGTCGAGCTGCAACTGCCGCCGTTGCGCGAGCGCAGCGACCGCCGCGAGCTGATCCGCCGCGTGCTGCGGGCCGAAGGCGGCGCGCAAGCTGCGCTCACCGCCGAAGCCGAACGCGCACTGCTCGAACATCCGTGGCCGGGCAACATCCGCCAGCTCTGCCATGTGCTGCGCACCGCCGCGGCGCTGGCCGACGGCCAGCCGATTGCGCGCGAGCACCTGCCGTCGATGCAGGCCCTGCCTGCAGCACCGCCCGCGCGGCCCGCCGTGGTGGTCGATGCGCCGCAGCCCGATGTGCTGCCGGGCGATCTGGGCGGCGACAATGAAGCGCCGCCGCTCAAGTTGAACCCGATCCAGGCCAACGAGCGGCAGGTGCTGCTGCAAATGTTGAAGCAGCACCGTTGGAATGTGAGCAACGTCGCCAAGGCGCTCGATGTCAGCCGAAATACGCTCTACCGAAAGCTCCACAAGCTCCACATCGAAGTCTCGCACCCCGAGTGAGACGGCGCGTTCGCGCTTCGCCTGGTGCATCACCGGCTCGGGCCACTTCTTAGAAGAATCGATCGCTCTGGCGGTGCGGCTTCCACAGCTCGACTTGTTCTTGTCGGACGCGGCCGAAGAGGTGCTGCCGATCTACCAAATCCGCATCGAAGACCTGCGGCCACGCTTTGCGCCGGGCTTTCGGCTGTTGCGTGACAAGACGGCCAGCGCGGTGCCGGTGGGCATGCTGTACGACGATGTCTATCACACCGTCGTCGTCGCGCCGGCAACGAGCAACACCGTCGCCAAATGCGTGGTGGGCATCAGCGACACGTTGCCGACCAACATGTTTGCGCAGGCCGGCAAGCTCGGTATCGCCAGCATCGTCTTCGCCTGTGACACCGAGCCGGTCGTCATCACCAAGTCGCCGCACGACTGGGTGACGCTGCACCCGCGCCGGGTCGAACTCGACAACGTCGAAAGGCTGCGTGGCTTCGAGCACTGCCAGGTGGTGTGTTCGCCGGCGGAGTTGGAGAGCGTGTTGAGCGCGCGTTTGGCCGAGCTGTCTCTCGCATGGGCGCGATGACCGAGTCCCGCCGCGACTGCGTACGGCACGAGGGCGCTGCGGCGCCGTCGCTCATGCTGGAGTACCAGAAATCGCGCCGTCGCCGCAGCGCCCTCGTGCCTGGATGCAGCGGTGTTTCTCGGGGCGTCGAAGGCAGAAAACCAAGTTAGGCCCCGGAGGCAACGATGCAGCTACCTCAAGAATTTCTACCAGTCGCGAGCGAGAGCTTCACTTTGGACGATGACCGAGTCGTTCTCGTGCCAAAGGCCAGGCCGACGTTCAAGACTTGGCACGGTCCGACTCTCGAAAACACGTTTGGTGGCAAGCCGGTGCTCGAGTACCTGGGCGAAGCCTCTTTCGCGGAGCTTGTCATCCTTCGCATCTTTCTCGCGGCAGGCTGGTCGGGACGCTGGATCGAGACGTACGGCGCACCACGCACGCACCCGCGCCTCCTGACCGAGTGGGCGACGACGGGTCTCACATCACAGGTTCACGAGCCGATCTCCGAACCTTCCATCCAAGCCGTGCTGAAAGCTATCGCACGATCGAACGGCGACACATATTCAGGCTGTTGGGACGTTGTCGCATGGCAAGGCTCACGGTTGGTGTTCGCGGAAGCAAAGCGGAAAGGGCACGACTCTCTGAACAAGAATCAGCGTCGATGGCTTTCAGCCGCGATCAAAGCTGGCGTAAGCCCTGATTCATTCCTTGTCGTCGAGTGGGCGGCAACTTGAGCGCACCGTAGCGGCTTAACGTGGAAACCACGAGAGCTGTCGTGCGAGACACCCAATCCGAGCGGAAACAAGGGGTCTCGCAACTGCTGTTGGTGGGCTTGTTTCGCTGGCATGAGCACCAGCGCCGCACCGTCCTTTGGACCCAGCGCAGACACCTCGATAAGCCATGGAACACATCGTCTTCCTGACCGGCCACCTCGCGCAGCCGCAGTTGCACAAGGTGCTGGCCGGCATCGCCGAGGCACCTTTCACCTGGGAGGTGCGCGATGTCGGCGTGCAGGTGGCCGCGTTGATGACGGCCGATTTGATCCGCCGCCGCGTGCCGGCGCCGCTGCAAGCCAGCCGCATGATCGTGCCCGGTCGTTGCCGCGGCGACATCGAGGCGTTGAGCGCGCACTACGAGCTGCCGGTGCAGCGTGGGCCGGAGGAGATGAAAGACCTGCCGCAGTTCTTCAATCAGCAAGCGCAACCGGTGGACTTGAGCCAACGTTCGGTGGCGATCTTCGCCGAGATCGTCGATGCGCCGCGCCTGCTGGTGGCCGCGATCGTCGAACGCGCACGCACGCTGGCGCGCGACGGCGCTGACGTGATCGATGTCGGCTGCCTGCCCGAGACGCCCTTCGCGCACCTCGAAGACAGCGTGCGCGCGTTGAAGAGCGAAGGCTTTCGCGTCAGCGTTGACTCGATCGATGCGCAGGAGCTGCTGCGCGGTGGCCGTGCCGGCGCCGACTTTCTGCTCAGCCTCACCGCCGACACGCTGTGGATCGCCGACGAAGTGGCGTCCACTCCCGTGCTCATCCCGCGCACGCCCACCGACGAGGCCTCGCTCGACGAAGCGATCGCCGGCATGCAGCAACGCGGACGCGCCTTCTTCGCCGATCCGATCCTGGACCCGATCCCGTTCGGCTTCACGGCGTCGATCGTGCGCTATCACGCGTTGCGCCAGCGCTTCCCCGACGTCGCCATCATGATGGGCATCGGCAACCTGACCGAGCTCGTCGAGGCCGACACCAGCGGCATCAATGCGCTGCTGCTCGGCATCGCCGCCGAGCTGAACGTCGCCGCCGTGCTGACGACGCAGGTCAGCGCGCATGCGCGGCGCGCGGTGCGCGAGGCCGATTGGGCACGTCGCATC
>JANMHY010000224.1:0-1634 GCA_031375525.1 Burkholderiales bacterium | reverse complement strand
GCAGAAGATCGTCGGCAGGCCCATGCTGATCGCGCCCATCACCGTGCCCGGCGTCGTCTTGTCGCAGCCGGCGAGCAGCACGACGCCGTCCACCGGGTGCGAGCGCAGCAGCTCTTCGACTTCCATCGCCAGCAGGTTGCGGTAGAGCATCGTCGTCGGCTTGACGATGACCTCGCCGAGCGACAGCGCCGGCAACTCGAACGGCCAGCCGCCGGCCATCAGCACGCCACGTTTGACGGCCTCGGCACGTTCGCGCAGATGCGCGTGGCACGGCGACAGATCGCTCCAGGTGTTGACGATGGCGATGCACGGCCGCTGCATCACGTCCTCGCGCCGGATGCCTTGCTGCTGCATGCGCTGGCGGTGCGCAAACGCACGCATGCCGCCGGCGTTGAACCAGCGGCGGCTGCGCAAGTCGGCGAGCGTCTTCGGCATGCGGGTTAGAGCGGATCGCGCTTTTTCATGTTAACGCTAACATTAGTCAAAACATGGGCACTCGGCCATCCCTGAAAACCCGCGCCACGCGGCGCAGCCACGGCCGGGCGACGCTGGCCGACGTGGCCGGGGTGGCCGGCGTCACCGCGATCACCGTCTCGCGCTACCTGCGCGAGCCGCACCGCGTGGCGGCGGAGACGGCGCAGAAGGTGGCGCAAGCGCTGGCCAGCACCGGCTACCTGCCGAACAAGCAGGCCGGCGTGCTGGCCAGCGGCGGCGCGGGCGCGTCGCGCATGGTGGCGGCGCTGATCCCGAGCATCGCCAACTCGATCTTTGCCGAAACCGTGCAGGGCCTGGCCGATGGCTTGCAGGGCTCGGGCTGCGAGCTGCTGCTGGCCGCCACCAACTACTCGACGGCGCGCGAAGAAGCGCAGTTGCGCGCGTTGCTGGGCTGGTTTCCGAGCGCCATCGTCGTCACCGGGCGCCGCCACAGCGACGGTGCGCTGGCGCTGCTGCGCCAGGCGCAGGATCGCGGCGCGCCGGTGATCGAGATCTGGGACCACCATGCCGACAAGGATCGACAGGTCGGCGGCTTCACGCAGATCGGCTTCGACCATGCCGAGGTCGGCCGCGCGATGGCCGCACACCTGATCGAGCGCGGCCACAAGAGGCTGGCCTACCTCGACAGCGGCGTCGCCGAAGACTTTCGCGCCCACGAGCGCGGCCAGGGCTTTCTCGCCGAAGCGCGGCGCCGTCGCGTGGCCGCGCGGCGCATCGTCGCACCGCTGGCCGGCGAAGCCATCCAGGCCGGCCGCGAGGCCCTGCCCTTGCTGCTCGACAGCCAAGGAAGGCCGGCGTTCAGCGCGGTGGCGTTCGCCAACGACCACCTGGCTTGCGGTGCGCTGCTGGCCGCGCAGGCACGGCGCCTCGACGTGCCGCGTGACCTGGCGCTGCTCGGCTTCGGCGACTTCGCCCTCGGCCGGCAACTCGAACCCGCGCTGTCACGGTGCAGGTGCCGCGGCTTGCGATCGGCACCGCGGCGGCGCAGGCGCTGCTGGCGGCGCTCGACGGCAACACGGCGGCGGCCGGCCAGCGCTTGCCGTGGTCGCTGTTGCCGCGAAACTCGACCTGATGTCGACGCTGCCGCTTCCTGCCTTGTTGGCGCCGTTGGCCACTGGCTTTGCGCTGTCCGCGTCGTT
>JANMHY010000195.1:0-2340 GCA_031375525.1 Burkholderiales bacterium | reverse complement strand
CAACGCGGTGCTGTACTTTCGCGTCGTCGATCCCGAGCGCGCGGTGATCCAGGTCGAGCGTTTTCTCGACGCCACCAGCCAGCTCGCGCAGACCACCTTGCGCGCGGTGCTCGGCAAGCACACGCTCGACGAGATGCTGTCCGAGCGCGAGCGCCTGAACCTCGATCTGCAGAAGATCCTCGACAGCCAGACCGATGCCTGGGGCATCAAGGTCACCAACGTCGAGATCAAGCATGTCGATCTGAACGAAACCATGATCCGCGCCATCGCCCGCCAAGCCGAAGCGGAGCGCGAGCGCCGCGCCAAGGTGATCCACGCCGAAGGCGAACTGCAGGCCGCCGAAAAACTGGCGCAGGCAGCCGAGGTGCTGGCGCGACAGCCGCTGGCGATCCAGTTGCGCTATCTGGAGACGCTGACGGTGATCGCTGCCGACAAGAACTCGACGATCGTCTTTCCGTTGCCGATGGATATCGTCGGGCCGTTGCTCGAGGCGGTGAAGCGGCACGCGACGGCGGGGCGATAGCGGCATCACGCCGGCGCGAGGCGTTCTCGAAACATTGGGAACTGCGAGTGGCGCGACGCCGCGGCAGACCCTGCCGATTGACGTGCTTGGTGGCTTCTTACAGTTGCGGCCTCACGAGCCGGACCGGAAAAGAACTGGCAATTAAGCTGTGCGGGTCGGTTAAGAAAGCGGTGTCCTAGCTATTTGGAATTCCCAATGTCGATCAAAAACCCGCAGCGAGAAGCTCGACACTATTCTTTGCTCGCTGTTCGAGGCCTGCAGACTTCAAAACGCTTTGTGCAAGTTTGCGCAGCCGCACTTCGCCAGTGATCAAATAGGCTCGCCGCAAGTAGTCGATTGCCAAGATGGGATTTCGGTCAAGTTGTTCGGCAACGATCTCGTAGTGCTCGGCTTGGTCCGGGAGTGAACAGAGGTACTTCTCGAACGTCTTTTCGAAGTCCGCGTCGAAGGCGACGTACTCTGTTCGCACAAAGTCGCTCGGCACGTCCGTCCCTGGCGACTTGACCAGCAGCGTTTCCTTCCCAAGTGCTTGGGCTACGCCCATTTCGTAGTAAATATTGGCTTGTGTCTTCATCGGAATCGATTCATGGCAAATGCCCACGCAAAGGGGCGTGGAGGCAATAAGTCGCCAGATCTTTAGCAGGAAATCTCTGCCGGTCACCTTTGATCCCGCATCGAGGACTCCATAGCGATGCTTCTTGCACGCTGCGGTGATGCGTACTCTCATTTCGATCACCTCGGGATCGATCGGCTTGCCCAGTCGAGTCATGAGGAAGCACTGACGAGGATTGCTTTCGACCGTGGTTGTTAGTGCGTCCCCGTCCAGTGGGTTGTAGATAATCATTTCTTCTTGCGGGCAACGGGCACGTTCTGGTACGGACCCGGCGATGACTTGTGCGAGATGATGCGGCCGGCAGTCCGATCGATCTTCACATATCGCTCAGTCCGCGGGTTCTTCACCTGCACGACGTCTTTCGGCTTTGGATTGCTTCCGCTACTTGTGGCCATCCGGTTCCACTCCTATCACAGTCGAGTTCGCGAGTCGATGTAGTCTAGCCAGGATAGGGCTGTGACTGCTGGCCTGGTGTGCGGGCACGTGGGTAAGCGCGCCAAGCGATCCACTTGCTTGTGGATCGGCAACCGCCCCACTTCCCACTCTCCGAGAGAGTCGAGCAGCTCTCCCGCGTCGGTTCCGACAAGACCAGGACAAGCTGGGAGCCTCCGAGCCGCGCGTTGGCCCCGTCGCCCGTCCCCATCAGAAGTGAATCCCCCGCATCAACTGCTGCATCGCCACCGCCTCGGCGGAGAGCTGCGGCTTGGCCGACTTGTCGCCCTTGGCGGCCGATGAATCCGGGAACATGCGGAAGGTCGTGTTCATCGAGATCTGCGCGATGCGTGGCGCCAGCGCATGCAGCAACTCGCCGACGATGCCCAGCCGCGTGGCGATGCGCACCGGCTTGCTGATGCAGGCCTGCGCCACCAGGTCGGCGGCTTCTTCGGGCGACAACGTGGGCACGTTCTTGTAGATCGCGGTCGGCGCGATCATCGGTGTGCGCACCAGCGGCATGTTGATCGTCGTGAAAGTGATGCCTTGATCGGCGAACTCCGATGACGCACAGCGCGTCCACGCATCGAGCGCTGCCTTGCTGGCCACATACGCCGAGAAGCGCGGCGCATTCGTCAGCACGCCGATCGAGCTGATGTTGACGACATGGCCCTTGTGCTTGCGCACCATGCTCGGCAGCACGCCCATCGTCACGCGCAGGCAGCCGAAGTAGTTGAGCTGCATCGTGCGCTCGTAATCGTGGATGCGGTCG
>JANMHY010000184.1:0-3069 GCA_031375525.1 Burkholderiales bacterium | reverse complement strand
GTGGCCGGCAGCGTCAGCAGGTGCCGCACATGGCGCAGCGTCTGTGCGGCGATCACGCTGCGGTGCGGCTTGCGCAGGCGCTGCTCGACCTCGTCGAGCAGCGCTTCGAGCTCGGCGCGCGTGCTGGCGCGCTTGAGCCGGCGCAGTGTGAAAGCGCCGGCGAGCGGCGCGGCGCTGCGCACGGCGCGCACGAGCAGCGCACGTGCCTCGATCAGCGGCCCGTCGGTGGTCTGCTGCACGGTGTCGTCTTCCGGCAGCTGAGACCAGCTCGAATCGCCGTGCAGCGACTGCGACGACGGCAGCATCGACGATTCATTGAGCACCGCGGCAGCGGGCAGCCCGGGCGTGGAGACCAGGCCGAGCGTCACCAGATCGGAAAAGTCGCTCGCCTTGGCGCCGGCCTGCGACGCCAGCGCGAGCACGATATCGACGCTGCGCTTGCCATCGACCATGAACAGCGCGGTGCGCTGGCGCGGCGTCAGCTCGCGCGTGCGCCGCGTCAGCGCGGCCTGGCCGGCCGCCGTGCGCTGCGGCACGACGAGAGCCAACTCGCGCAGCGCGGGCGGCGTGACAGTCAGCGGAGCGGGCGGCGTCGGCATGGGCAGCGATTGTGCAGAAAAGCGCCGGCCCGTCGCCCCTCGCAAACCAAGGGCTCATCCGCAGGGGCCAAGGGCTTGTCAAGCGCCCAACGCGGCCGGCAGCGGTGGCATCATCGGCAATTGACGTTAACGTCAATGTAACCTTCAATGCCCTCCCAGCCTGGATCGATGCCATGACCGAGCTTGCCGCCGACTACAAGGCCCTGGCCGCCTACCGCCCGAAGCACAAGGTGCGCTTCGTCACCGCGGCGTCGCTGTTCGACGGCCACGACGCCGCGATCAACATCATGCGGCGCATCCTGATGGGCATGGGCGCCGAGGTGATCCACCTCGGCCACAACCGCTCGGTCGATGAAGTGGTGACGGCGGCGCTGCAGGAAGACGCGCAGGGCATCGCCGTCAGCTCGTACCAGGGCGGGCATGTCGAGTACTTCAAGTACATGGTCGAGCTGCTGCGCGCGCGCGGCGGCGCCAACATTCAGGTGTTCGGCGGCGGCGGCGGTGTCATCGTGCCGGCGGAGATCCGCGAACTGGCCGATCAGGGCGTGCGCATCTTCAGCCCGGAAGACGGCCAGCGCATGGGGCTGCAAGGGATGATCGGCGAGATGGTGATGCGCTGCGACGTGGTGGCGTCGGCGGCGCCGGCGTCGATCGCTGCCATCGCCGGCCATGGTGAAGCGGCGTGGCGTTCGCTGGCGCAACTGATCACGGCGCTCGAGAACGGCAGCGCCGACGCCAAGATCAAGGCAGCGTTGCACGACGCGGCAAAGCGGGCGAAGGCGCCGGTGCTCGGCGTCACCGGCACGGGCGGCGCCGGCAAATCGTCGCTGACCGACGAGTTGATCCGGCGCCTGCGGCTGGATCAGGACGATGCGCTGCGCATCGCCGTGATCTCTATCGATCCGTCGCGGCGCAGGAGCGGCGGCGCGCTGCTCGGCGACCGCATCCGCATGAATGCGATCGCGCCGTGGGGCGGCGGCTCGCGTGTCTTCATGCGCAGCTTGGCCACGCGCGAAGCCGGCAGCGAAATCAGCGCCGCGCTGCCCGAGGTGCTGGCGGCCTGCAGGTGCGCGGGCTTTGATCTCGTGATCGTCGAAACCTCCGGCATCGGCCAGGGCGACGCGGCGATCGTGCCGCAGGTGGACATCCCGCTGTACGTGATGACGCCCGAGTACGGCGCGGCGAGCCAGTTGGAGAAGATCGACATGCTCGACTTCGCCGAGTTCGTCGCCATCAACAAGTTCGACCGCAAGGGATCGCTCGACGCGCTGCGTGATGTCGCCAAACAAGTGCAGCGCAACCGCGAAGCCTTCAAGCAGATGCCCGACGAGATGCCGGTCTTCGGCACGATGGCCAGCCGCTTCAACGACGACGGCGTGACCGCGCTGTACCAGGCGATCAAGGCGCGCTTGATCGACAAGGGTTTGGCGTTGAAGCCTGGCCGCCTGCCACAAGTGAACACGCGCCACAGCACACACCAAGTGCCGATCGTGCCCGCGGCGCGCGTGCGCTACCTGGCCGACATCGCCGACGCCGTGCGCGGCTACAAGCGCCGCGCGCGCGAGCAGGCGGCGCTGGCTCGCGAGATCCAGCAGTTGCGTGGCGCTGCGCGCATGCTCAAAGTCGGCAAGCCGGACAAGGCGCGTGCCGCTGAAGCAGCGATCTCGCTGGCCGAGGAGCGCGAGGTCAAGCTCGACGTGCACGCGAAGAAACTGCTGGCGATGTGGCCCGACATGCAGCGGGCCTACGCCGGCGACGAGTACGTGGTCAAGATCCGCGACAAGGAAATCCGCACGGCGCTGACGCACACCACGCTGTCGGGCAACAAGATTCGCAAGGTCGTGCTGCCGACGTATGAAGACCACGGTGAGCTGCTGAAGTGGCTGCTGCTCGACAACGTGCCCGGCAGCTTCCCGTACACGTCGGGCGTGTTCGCCTTCAAGCGCGAGGGCGAAGACCCGACGCGCATGTTTGCCGGCGAGGGCGATGCGTTTCGCACCAACCGCCGCTTCAAGGTCGTCAGCGAAGGGCTGCCAGCCAAGCGATTGAGCACAGCGTTCGATTCGGTCACGCTCTACGGCGCCGACCCCGACCCGCGGCCCGACATCTACGGCAAAGTGGGCAACAGTGGTGTCAGCATCGCCACGCTCGACGACATGAAAGTGCTGTACAGCGGCTTCGACCTGACGAACCCGAGCACCAGCGTCAGCATGACGATCAACGGCCCGGCGCCGACGATCCTGGCGATGTTCATGAACACCGCGATCGATCAGAACCTGGACAAGTTCCGCACCGACAACAAGAGGGAGCCGACCGACACCGAAGCCGCGAAGATCCGCGAGTGGACGTTGGCCAATGTGCGCGGCACCGTGCAGGCCGACATTCTGAAAGAAGACCAGGGCCAGAACACCTGCATCTTCTCGACCGAGTTTTCATTGAAAGTGATGGGCGACATCGCCGAGTATTTCGT
>JANMHY010000155.1:0-6331 GCA_031375525.1 Burkholderiales bacterium | reverse complement strand
GTGCGGGCGCCGTGGCGCTGCTGCTTGCGGCCTGCGGCGGCGGCGTCGAGACCGGCGGCACCGGCGCCACCGGCGGCTCGTACGTCGAAGGGCCGATCACCGGCTTCGGCTCGATCATCGTCGCTGGCGTGCGCTTCGACGACAGCAGCGCGCGGGTCGAGGACGCCGACGGCAGTGGCCGCAGCCGCGATGACTTGCGCCTGGGCATGCGTGTCGAAGTCGAGAGCGGCGTCATCACCGACGACGGCAGCGGCGGCCGCGCGGCCACGGCGACGCGCGTGCGCTTTGCCAGCGACCTGCTCGGCCCGGTGACCGCCGCCGACGCGAGTGGTGCGCTGATCGCCGTGCTCGGCCAGGCGGTGCGCGTCACGGCGGCGACCGTCGTCGATGGCGTGCCCGGTGGCGCCGGCGCGCTCGCCGTCGGCGACATCGTCGAGGTTCATGGCTTCGTCGAGCCCGGTGTGTTGATCGACCGCTATGTGGCCACGCGCATCGAGCGCCGCAGCGCCACGCCGGCCACCTTCCGCGTGCGCGGCCTGGTGCGCGAGCTGGTGGTCTCGCCGCCGAGTTTGCGCATCGGCGCGCAGGCCTTCGATCTGGCTGCCACCGGCGTGCCGGCGGGCCTGGCCAACGGCCAATTCGTGCGCATGACGGTGGCCACCGCGCTGGTCGGCGGGCGCTGGCCGGTGACGGCGATTGCCGTCGACACGCGCCGCGTGGCCGATCGCGACGAGGCCGAGGTCGAAGGCCTGATCACCTCACTGACGAGCACCGCGCGCTTTGCCGTCAACGGCGTCGATGTCGATGCCAGCAGCGCCACCTTCGTTGATGGCAGCGCCGGCATCGTCGCCGGCGCACGCGTCAAGGTGCGCGGCCGCAGCGCCGGCGGCACGTTGATCGCGGCCACGGTCGATCTGCGCAGCGACGACGACGCCTTCAACGAAGGCGTGGACCTGCGCGAGGCCATCACCGACCTCAACACCGGCGCGCAGACCTTCCAGGTGCGAGGCATCACCGTGTTCTACGGTAACGGCCCGGAGTTCAGGAACGGCGGCGTGGACGATCTGGCCAACGGCCGGCGCGTGCGCGTGCGCGGCTTGCTGTCGCCGGACCGCACGCGGGCGATCGCCACGCGCATCGAGTTCGAGAACGCGTGAGCAGCACGACGATGCAGCGCGTCCTGATCGTCGATGACGACACCGAGCTCAGCGCGATGCTGTGCGAGTGCTTGGCGCGCGAGAACTTCGCCGTCGAGGCCTCGGACGACGGCTGCAGCGGCGCGCGCCGTGCGCTCTCGGGCGACTTCGACATCGCCGTGCTCGAAGTAGCCATGCCGACCAGGAGCGTCCTCGACACGCTGCGCGAGATCGGCGCCAGCAGCGCCTTGCCGGTGCTGATGCTGACCGCGCGCGGCGACGACATCGACAAGGTCGTCGGCCTCGAACTCGGCGCCGACGACTACGTGCCCAAGCCCTGCACGCCGCGTGAGTTGATGGCCAGGTTGCGCGCGATCCTGCGCTGCACCGGCGTCGGCGAGAGTGGCCTCGCGGCGGAGGACCCGGCCGCGTCGGCGCCGGGTGAGCGATAGGCGCAGCGCTGCCGGGGGCGGCGTTGTGTGTCGATTCGTTTGCGCGAATTGACGGTGGGCAGCGCGCGCTGTCGCGTGCCCGCTGCAAAGCGGGGCCTGTTGCCGCGGCCACGCCGTTCAGCGGCTTTACTTGTTTTTGCACGCGCTGGCCGTTGCCTTACGTGCGCTCGCCCAACACTGCCTGTCATGATCAGAAGAACCTGGGCTGCCGGTGCCGACATCGCTCCGCCGCCACGCGCGCTGCATGTCGTCGTCGTCGAAACCGGCCTGCGATCGACCAGCGCGCTGATGGCGCTTTTGCTCGGCGAAGGCTTTACCGTCAGCCGCGTCGGCGACGTCGCCGCGGCCCTGCACGCGGCCACGCGCGATGCACCCGACGCGGTGCTGATCGATGCCTGCCTGCGCGCTGTCAACGCCATCGACCTCTGCCGCGCGCTGCGCCGCTGCAGCGACGTGCCGATCCTCGTGCTGGCCGGCGATGCGCAGACGGCGCGGCGCATCGACGCCGAGGACTGCGGCGCCGATCTGTGCCTGGCCGAGCCGCAGCCGCCGGGCGAGCTGACCGCAGGCCTGCTCTCGCTGCTCGGCCATGTGCCGGCGCGGCCGCTGCGCGCGCCGTGGCGGCTCGATCGCCGCGCGCGCACGGTGGCCATCGGCTGGTGCGCGCTCGACCTGACGCCCACCGAGTTCCGCGTGCTCGAGATACTGCTGCTGGCCGAGGGCAAGACGCACTCGCGCGAGGTGCTGCTCGACTGCATTCAGGCCGAGCGGCGCGATGTCTGCGACCGCGCGATCGACGTCCATGTGCGCAGCCTGCGCCGCAAGATCGCGGCCGTGCTGCCCGGGCACGACTGCATCGTCTCGGTGTACGGCGTCGGCTATCGCTTCGAGCCCTGACGAGGCATGTGCCGTTGCATGCGGTTCCAGATGTCGCCGCCGCAGACATCCGAAGCGCGAACTTGCGCCAGCCTGCGGTCCTAGATTGCGCCGTCCGCCGCCTCTTGGCGCGGCGACAGAAGAAGGAGGCTGCGATGAAGCGCGATACCAGTTCATCAGCGGGGTGGTGGCGGCGGGGAAGTTTTGCGGCGGCTGCGCTCGGCGTGGTTTCGATGCTGCTGTTCGGGCCGCGCGTGTTGTCGCAGGCGGCAGAAGAGCCGCCGGCATTGGTATCGCTGAAGTCCGTGCCCGTTCCGGGGCCGAGCGATGCGCTGCTGCGCACGCTGGTGCGCGATCGCACGGCGGCGTTGCAGCTCGGCAAGGCGCTCTTCTGGGACACGCGCGTCGGCAGCGACAACCGTACCGCCTGCGCGACCTGCCACTTCCACGCCGGCGCCGATGCGCGCGTGAAGAACCAGGTCAGCCCGGGCCTCCTGGCCGGCGACACGGCGTTCAGCGTCGGCCGCGGACCGAACCACACGCTGACGCTGCAGGACTTTCCGCTGACGCGCTTTGCCAGCCTCGAGCCCGGCGCGGCGATCGTGCGCGACAGCAACGACGTCATCGCCTCGCAGGGCGTCTTCACGACGGCCTTCAACAGCGTCTCGCGCCGCGGCGGCGCCGACGATTGCAGCCAGGTTTCCGACGCTGTCTCGCACGGCGGCACCGGCTTCAACCTGAACGGCGTCAACACGCGGCGCGTCGAGCCGCGCAACGCACCGTCGATCTTCAACGCCGTCTTCAACTTCCGCAATTTCTGGGATGGCCGCGCCAACAACAGCTTCAACGGTGTCGATCCGTTCGGCCTGCGCAACGCCAACGCGCGCATCTGGCGGCTCGAACAGGGGGTTTTGCGCGAGTCGGCGATGAGCCTGCCCTCGGCGTCGCTGATGTCGCTGGCCTCGGGGCCGCCGTTGTCGGAAAACGAGATGAGCTGCCGTGGCCGCACCTTCGCCGACCTGGCACGCAAGCTGGCCGAGCAGCCGATCCTCGCCGACCAGGAGATCGACCGGCGCGACGGCGTGCTCGGCGCGCTGGCCGAGCGCCGGCCGACCTACAACGAGCTGGTGCGCCGCGCCTTCGTGGCCGAGTACTGGTCGTCGAACGAGAGCGTCATGCTGCCGCCAAACAACGTCGCCCAGCCGACGAGCAAGGAGGACTTGCCGCGCTCGCGCCACCGCGGCGGCCACGCGCGCACCGAACACCCGGATCGCGCCAGCCATCTCGAAGCCAACTTCGCCATGTTCTTCGGTCTCGCGGTGCACCTGTACCAATCGACGCTGGTCTCCGACGAGACGCCGTTCGATCGTTTTGCCGAAGGCCGCCGCCACGCGCTCAGCGCGGCGCAACAGCGCGGCCTGGCGATCTTCAACGGCGAGAAGGCGCAGTGCTCGCATTGCCATGGTGGGGCCGAGTTCACCGGCGCCTCGCACACCAACGTGCTCGGCGAAGGCCGCCTGGACCAGCGTGCGGGCGCCGACAACAGCGTCTTTCGCTACGACAACGGCTTCTTCAACACCGGCGTGCGGCCGATCGCCGACGACCCGGGTGTGGCCGGCGTCGATCCGTTCGGCCTGTCGTTTTCGGAGACGCGCCTGGCGACGCAGAACCGCTTCGAGCTGTTCGGCAACGATTTCGACATTGCCAAAGAAGTGCCGGTGGCCGCGGGCGCGCCGCTGGCCATCGACGGCGCGTTCAAGACGCCGGGGCTGCGCAACGTCGAGCTGACCGGCCCGTACTTCCACAACGGCGGCAAGGCGACGTTGATGCAGGTTGTCGATGCCTACAACCGCGGCGGCGACTTCGGTGCGCGCAACCAGCCGGTGCCGGACCCGACGATCCGCCCGCTCGGCCTGACCGAAGCCGAGAAGTCGGACTTGGTTGCGTTCCTGCTCGCGCTCACCGACGAGCGCGTGCGCTGGCAGCGTGCGCCGTTCGACCACCCTTCGATCTGCGTGCCGCACGGCCACGCCGGCGACGACCGCCAAGTGGCGAGCGACGAGCGCGGGCGCGCGCTCGACGAAATGATGTGCATCGAGGCCGTCGGTGCACGCGGCGCACGGAGTCCGCTGCAGCCGTTCCTTGCCGCCGATCACTTCAGCAGATAGCGGCTCAGCCTTTGACGCGCGCCACGCGCAACACGGCAGGTGCGCGGCGCAGCGTGCGCAGCGCATCGGCCAGGTGCTGGCGGTCGCGCACGGCCAGCGTCAGCTTCAGCTCGGTGGTTTCGGCGGCACGCTCGGTGCCCATGTCGATGTGCGTGATGTCAGTTTCGGTGGCGCTGACGGCGGTGGCGACGCGGGCCAGCACGCCCTTGCCGTTTTGAACCAGCACGTTGACCTCGGCGTCGAACACACGCACCGGCTGCTCGGCCCACTCCACCGGCAACCAGCGTTCGCTGTCGCGCTCGAACAAGCGCTTGGCCACCGAGCATTCGGCGCTGTGCACCGTCAGGCCCTCGCCGCGGCCGAGGTAGCCGACGATCTCATCGCCGGGGATCGGGTGGCAGCAGGCCGCGAGCTGGATCGACGCGGCTTCGCTGCCGTCGATGACCACGTGGCCCTGGTGCGGCACCGGATCGGCATCGGCGCCGAAGTGGCGCATCGACAGCGTCACCGCGTCCGGCTTGTCGCCGCCGCGCTCGGCGATGAGATGGGCCAGGCGCTTGGCGACGATCGAGGCGATCTTGCGGCCGACTCCTATGTCGACCATCAGCTCGCCGCGGTTGCGGTTGCCGCTCCAGCGCGTCAGGTGCTGCCAGATTTGCGCGGCAGCTTCGTCGTTGGGGTCGGACGACGGCATCAGCAGGCCTTCGCTGCGCAGGCTCTGCGCCAGCAGGCGTTCGCCGAGCGCGCGCGACTCTTCGTGCTCCATCGTCTTCAGATGGTGGCGAATCTTCGACCGCGCGCGGCCGGTGCGCACGAAGTTCAGCCACGCCGGGTTCGGCCGCGCGCCGGGGGCGGTGGTGATGGCCACCACGTCGCCGCTCTTCAACTCTGTGCGCAGGGCCACCGCTTCGCCGTTGACCGACGCGGCGACGCAATGGTCGCCAACATCGGAGTGGATCGCGTAGGCGAAGTCCACCGGCGTCGCGCCGCGGGGCAGCGACAGGATCTGCGACTTCGGCGTGAAGACATAAACCGCCTCGGGATAGAGGTCGATCTTGACGTGCTCCAGAAACTCGGCGGCGTCGCGCGTGTCGTCCTGGATGTCGATCAGGCTTTTGAGCACCGTGGCCCCGAGGCGCTGCGCATCGGCGCCGTGGCCGTCGCTGCCCTTGGTTTTGTACATCCAGTGCGCGGCGATGCCGGCTTCGGCCACGGCGTGCATCGGCTCGGTGCGGATCTGGAACTCGACCGCGGTGCCCAGCGGGCTGACGAGTGTGGTGTGCAGCGACTGGTAGCCGTTGGCTTTGGGGATCGCGATGTAGTCCTTGAAGCGACCCGGCATCGGCTTGAACAACTGGTGCAGCACGCCGAGCGCGACGTAACAGTCGGAGATCTGCGGCACGACGATGCGAAAACCGAACAGGTCGTTGACGCTGGCAAACGGCTGGTGCTTGTCGCGCATCTTGCGGAAGATCGAATACACCGTCTTCTCGCGGCCGAAGACCTGCGCTTTCAGCTTGGCGGCGCCGAAGGCTTGCTCGACATCTTTTTGCACGCGCTCGACGATGTCGCGCCGCGTGCCGCGGGCCTTGGTCAGCGCCTTGGCCAGCGCGGCGTGCCGCCACGGATAGACCTGCGCGAACGACAGCTCCTGCAGCTCGCGGTAGATCTGGTTCAGGCCCAGGCGGTGCGCGATCGG
>JANMHY010000102.1:0-2755 GCA_031375525.1 Burkholderiales bacterium | reverse complement strand
GTCGCCGAGCGGATGCCGGCGACGTCGCCCTCCGTCTCTTCGAGCACCTCGGCCTTGAAGCCCTTGCGCTCGCAGTACTTCAGGTACTGGCGCAGCAGCATGGCAGCCCAGTCGCAGGCTTCGGTGCCACCGGCGCCGGCCTGGATGTCGATGAAGCAATTCAGCGGATCGGCCGGGTTGTTGAACATGCGGCGGAACTCGAGCTGCGCCACCGTCTCGCCGAGCTTGGCGGCTTCGGCTTCGATCGTTGCCAGCGCCGGCAGATCGTCGTCGGCCTTCGACATGTCGAACAACTCGCTGTTGTCCGACAGGTTGGACGCCAGGTGATCGATCGTCTCAACCACGGTTTCGAGCGTCTTCTTCTCGCGCCCGAGTTCCTGCGCGCGCTTCGGTTCGTTCCAGACGTTCGGGTTCTCGAGCGCGGCGTTGACCTCGTTCAAACGCAGTGATTTGCGCTCGTAGTCAAAGATACCCCCGAAGCGCTTCGGTGCGCGCGGCGAGGTCAGTCAGCAGCGTGCCGATCTGGTTGATGCGTTCGATGTCCATGACGATAGAGCCTGCTTTTCGAAGGCGCGGATTGTCTCACGCAGCTCACTTTTGAGGGTTAGTCCCCAGGGGGTTTGCCAGTGACAGTAAGCGTTTGTCAGAAAGCCGTAAGCGCTGGCGAACCACAGTAGGCCCCATGGCGCTCCGGGCGAGTGCGTGTTCGTCTTTCGCAATGCTGGCCTTCCTCAATCTGGTGCAACTGGTGCTCTACATCCCCCTGCTGGCGCTGGCCGGGCAGGGCGCGTTGTACGTGCTTGCAGGGCACAAGCGCGACAGCAATTTCTTCTACCGCTTGCTGCAACTGCTGTCCAAGCCTTTCACGCTGGTCGTGCGCAAGCTGACGCCAAAACTGGTGGCCGACATGCATGTGCCGATCGTCACTTTCTTTCTGGTGCTGATCATCTACTTCATCGTCACCTTCGAGCGCATCGACCTGTGCATGCGCATCGGCCTGGAGCATTGCCGATGAACATCGCCTACCCATGGTGCAAGCTGAGCGCGATGTCCTGGCTGGTGATCGGCCGGCCGAAGCAGGCCGAGACCGTGTTCGACGAGATGCTGCGTCGCTGGCCCGGCGACGCTTACGCGCTGGCCAGCCGCTCGCATGTGCGCGCGCAAGCCGGCCGGCGCGACGATGCCATCGCCGACCAGCAGGCGCTCGTGGCGGCCCATCCGGTCCGCAGCGCTGCCGATTGGTTCAACCTGGCCTACCTGCTCGAAGATGCTGGCCGCTACGCCGAGGCCGAGCCGGCCTTCCGCCGCGCGCTCGATCTCGACCCCAAGCTCGACCGCGCCTGGTATGGCCTGGGCCTGGTGTTGATCCGCCTGCAGCGGCCGGATGACGCGGTCGCCGCGCTCAAGGAAAACACCAAGCTGCAGCCGATGAGTCCCTACGGCTGGTACCAGCTGGCACGTGTGCAAGTCGATCGGCGCCAGCCGGAAGAAGCCAGAAAGATCATTCGCCACTTGAAGGGCTTCGAGCCCAAGGTGGCCGCGCAATTGGAGCGGGAGACCGGCCTGGTGGCGTGAGCGAAGTGTGTGAGCCCCCAAGGGCCGGGCTCGCCCGGCCCGGCCCCCCGTGGGGGCGCAAGAAAACTTGGGGCGGCCCGGCGTTTTCTTGAGAGTGCGTGAGAGGGCCGGGCTGATCCCGGATGCAAAAACTGTTGGAGGCAAGACGATGAGACAGATCTCGGAGAACCACCGCCAGTACTGGAACAAGAATTTGCGCATCACCGCAATCCTCTTGGCCATCTGGTTCGTGGTGACGTTTGTCGTGGGCTACTTCGCCCGCGACCTCAACTTCACCTTCTTCGGCTGGCCCTTCAGTGTCTGGATGGGCGGGCAGGGCGCGTTGATCGTCTACTGCGTGATCATCTGGTACTACGCCCGCTACATGAACAAGCTCGACATCGAGCACAACGTCCACGAGGAGGACTGACATGGCCGGCATGTTCGAACACGGCGCCAAGACTGACTCGGCGTCCACTGCAAGTTTCAAGTCGCAGCTCAACAAGGTGTACGGTTGGTACACCGGCGGCTTCCTGGCCTTCATCGTCGTGCTGGCGGTGCTGGAACAGATGGGCCTGCCGAAGAACTGGATCGGTTTCATCTTCCTGCTCGCCACCGTGGGCCTGTATGCCGGCATCGGCATCATGAGCCGCACCACAGACGCCGCCGAGTACTACGTCGCCGGGCGGCGCGTGCCGGCGCTGTACAACGGCATGGCCACCGGCGCCGACTGGATGAGCGCAGCCTCGTTCATCGGCATGGCCGGCACCGTGTACCTCTCCGGCTACGGCGGCCTGGCCTTCATCATGGGCTGGACGGGCGGCTACTGCCTGGTGGCGCTGTTCCTGGCGCCGTACATGCGCAAGTTCGGCCAGTTCACGATCCCCGACTTTCTCGGTGCCCGCTTCGAAGGCAACCTGCCGCGCTTCATCGGCATCATCGGCGCCATCCTGTGCTCGTTCACCTATGTGGTGGCGCAGATCTACGGCGTCGGCATCATCACCAGCCGCTTTACCGGGCTCGAGTTCGGCGTCGGCGTGTTCGTCGGGCTGGGCGGCATTCTGGTCTGCTCGTTCCTGGGTGGCATGCGTGCGGTCACGTGGACGCAGGTGGCGCAGTACATCATCCTGATCGTGGCCTACATGGTCCCGGTGGTGTGGCTGGGCATCAAACAAAGCGGCATGCCGGTGCCGCAGATCAG
>JANMHY010000096.1:0-4368 GCA_031375525.1 Burkholderiales bacterium | reverse complement strand
TCGGCAACAACGCCGCGGCGGTGCAAGTGCAGGCACCGCCCGACGGCAACATTGCGCCGCCGGGTCACTATCTCTTGTTCATCCTCACCGCTGCGCGCATCCCGTCAGTCGGGCGCTGGATCCGGGTGATTTGAGGGGCGGGGATGGACGACGGAACGTGGTGGATTGACCGTATGCGGCCATGGTTCACAGCGCGCTACCGCTCGATGACGGAAATCGACGCTTGGAGGACAAACACGGGGCAATGGACCGCGTGGTCCTGGCCGGACTCAGGTGTGAGGCCTACAGTGGCGGCCATGCTTGCCGATACCGATGCGGCTCCCGCTGCGACTCGCAGCACGTGGAACGACACGCTGCGCCTGCTCGCCGCGTCAACCGTGTTCTGGGCCTTGGCGGGCGTTCTGCTCAGTTGGGCCGCGCCCGGTCTGGACAGCTTGGGTCGCATCCTGCTGTTCACCGAATCCAACGGCACCGCCATCGTCATCGGTCTGCTGCTGGTGCGGCGGGCGAGTTGGTTCGTCGAGCTGCCGGCCGTTGCCAAGTTCTTCTTCATCGTCGGCGTGCTGATCCCGGTGGGCTACGCCATCGGTCATGCGATGGCATTCACGCTGCTCGGCGAGCCGATTCGCATGGTCAGCCAGGGCCAGGATCGGATGGTGCCGATCGTCTTCACGCTCTTGTACGCGGGCTTCGGCGTTTACTACCTGTACACGCGGGAGCAGCTCGCCAGGGCGGCGGCTGCGCGGTCCGAAGCCCAACTGTTGGCCGCCGAGTCGCAGCTCAGGATGTTGCGCGCCCAGATCGAGCCGCACATGCTGTTCAACACGCTGGCCAACCTGCGCTCGCTGATCGACGACGATGCGCCCAAGGCGAAGACCATGGTCGACCGCTTGATCGTCTATTTGCGCAGCGCTCTTTCGGCGTCGCGAAACGAAGCGACCACCTTGCGCGCCGAGTTTGCGCAATTGCACGCCTACCTCGACATCATGTCCTTGCGCATGGGGCCGCGCCTGACCTATCGCCTCGAGCTGCCTGGCGCTCTCGAGCAGACGGCCGTGCCGCCGATGCTGTTGCAGCCCCTGGTCGAGAACGCCATCAAGCATGGGCTCGAGCCCAAGGTGGGTGCCGGCAGCGTCGATGTGGTCGCGCGTCGAACCGACGTCGGCGTCGAGATTTCGGTGACCGATTCAGGCCTGGGTCTGTCGCCGGCAGACGACCGCCAGGCACCCGCCGACGGCGCCAGCGGCAGCTACGGATTGCTCCACGTGCGGGCGCGTCTGCGGGCCGTCTATGGGTCGCGTGCAACGCTGACGCTTGCGCCGCATGAGCCCCAAGGCGTCTGTGCCACTGTGAGGATCGCGCCATGAATGCCACGACTCGACCGACTGCCGTGATCGCCGAAGACGAACCGCTGCTGGCCCGGACCCTGTCTCGCTTGCTGGCGCAAGCTTGGCCCGACCTGCAAGTGGTCGAGATCGCCGAGGATGGTCTGAAGGCCGTCGAGTTGGCGTTGGAGCACACGCCCGACGTGCTCTTTCTCGACATCAAGATGCCGGGCAAGACGGGGCTCGAAGTCGCAGAGGCCGTTGCCGACGAATGGCCGGAAGGCAAGGCCGAGCCGCTGTTTGTCTTCATCACCGCGTACGACGGGTTTGCGATTTCGGCGTTCGAGCACGCTGCGGTGGACTACCTGCTCAAGCCCGCGACCTTGGAGCGATTGAGCTCGAGCGTCGCCCGACTGAAGCAGCGGCTGGCCGAGCGCGCCGGCCCGCCGGCGGCCGGCGAGATGGCCTCGTTGATGCAGCGCGTGCAGTCGATTTCGACGCCTGCCGGCGAGTCGCCGCAGCCGATCAAGGTCATTCGGGCCGGCGTCGGCAACACGGTGCGGATGATTCCGGTGGCGGAAGTGATCTGCTTCGAGGCCACCGAGAAGTATGTGAACGTCGTCACTGCCACCGGCGAGGCGCTCGTGCGCATGAGCCTTCGTGAGCTGATGTCCAGGATCGACACCACGGATTTCAAACAGGTGCACCGCAGCGTGCTGGTCAACTTCAACGCCATCGCCAGCGCAACGCGTGACGACAATGGCCACTACAGCTTGACCCTGCGTGGATTGCAGCGGCCGCTCAAAGTCAGCCGTGCTTTCGGCCACCTGTTCCGCGCGATGTAAGCGCCGGGATTCGGCGCCGGAACAACGACGACATCGCGGTCCCGGAGCTGATCTGCCTTACCCCTTGGGGCAGGCGCACGCAGGGCCACAGGGGCACTGCGGGCCGCAGGCGCAGGCCTTTTGCGCGGCGCCTTGCTGGCAGCCGCAAGCGCAGGTCGCGCCGGGGCACGGGTTGCAGCGGCAGGAGCCGGGATTGACTTCGTTCATGGTCGGTTTCCTTCGATTTGCTCGAGGACGGGATGTCTTCGATGCCTGAACTGTCGGCGAAGCCTCATCGCCGCGACAGGCATTTGAGACGGGTTGCTTCGCGGGATGCGGGAACCGTCGCGTGGATCGACCGAAGGGTTGCCGTGCGAACGCGGCGTCACGGCGGCTCGCTGTCGCCTTCGTCGCTGGCTGGCAGGCCTTCGAGCAGGCCGATGAGTTCGTCGAGCGTGGCGTAGAAACGTTGCACGAAATCAGTGCCGATGTGGTCTTCGATGCGCGCATAGACCGCCTCCACTTCGGGCGCCATCGCCGCGGCCAGGTCGCGGCTCTTGCGCGTCAGGCTGACCAGCACGCGGCGCTGGTCCTGCGCGGTGCGCTCGCGCCGCACCAGGCCGAGCTCGTCCATGCGCGCCAGCACGCCCGCCAGGCTGGGGCTGGAGATGCGGCACAGCGTGCCGATCTGGCGCGGCTCGAGCGCATCTTCGCCGAGCAGCGCGCGCACGATGCGCCATTGCTGTTCGGTCACGCCATGCGCGTTGAGCAGCGGCCGGAAGTGCGCCAGCACGCCTTCGCGCGCCTGCAGCAGCAGCAGCGGCAGGTTGCGGTGGCGCAGCGCGGTGCGCGGTTTCGGTGAGCGCCGGCGTGCGGTTGACATGCTCACATCATAGTGATTAAATTGCTCATATGTTAGCAAACGCACGGTCGCTGTTGTCCGTTGCTGTCGATGGTCCGCCGTGGCGCCTGTCGGGCACGGTCTCTAGCGCGCTGCTGAACCACGCGCCGCAGCTCGCCGCGCTCGGCGACGCGGTGCACCAGCCGCCGCACAAGGCGCCGCCGCAAGCGCCGGTGCTCGAAGTCAAGCCGCGCCACATGCTGGTTGCCGACGGCGCTGTCGTGCGCGTGCCCTTGGTCATGGCAGGGCTGGAGGTGAGCGCGTCGCTGGGCATCGTCATCGGCGCAGTCGCTTGCCGCGTGCCGGTGGCGGGTGCGATGGAGCATGTGGCGGGCTACCTGATCGTCGGCGACATCAGCGCGCCGCTGCCCAACCACTACCGGCCGGGCGCGCGCTTCAAGGCGCGTGATGGCTTTTGCCCGCTCGGCGCGCGCGTCGTGCCCGCGGCAGCGGTGCGCAACCCGGATGCACTCATCGGCCGCGTCGAAGTCGATGGCGTGGTGGCGCATGAGTTCACCACAGGCGAGCGTGTGCGTGGCGTCGCGCAGTTGATCGCCGACGTCACCGAGTTCATGACGCTGCAAGCCGGCGACGTGCTCGCGCTTGGCGTCTCCTACGGCGCGCCGCTGGTCGAAGCCGGGCGCTCGGTGGTGCTGACGATCGACGCGATCGGATCGCTGCACCTGCGGGTCGAGTCCGCATGAAGACCGCACGCGTGGCCTATGACGGTGCCTTGCACAGCGCGGCTCCGCACGAACGCGGCTTGCGCCTGGCCGACGGCCGCGTGCTCGCCGAAGACGCCGTGGTCTGGCTGCCGCCGTTCGAGGTCGGCACCGTGATCGCGCTCGGCCTCAACTACGCCGACCACGTCAAGGAGTTGGCCAAGGAGCTGTCGGTCACGGCCAAGGACGAACCGCTGGTGTTCTTCAAGGGGCCGGGCGCGCTGCTCGGCCACCGCGCCTTCACGCGCCGGCCGGCCGGCGCGGCCTTCATGCACTACGAGTGTGAACTTGCCGTGGTCATCGGCCGCACAGCGCATCGCGTCGCGCGCGCCGACGCGATGCGCCATGTCGCCGGCTACACCGTGTGCAACGACTACGCGGTGCGCGACTACCTCGAAAACTGGTACCGGCCGAACCTCCGCGTTAAAAACCGCGATGGCGCGACGGTGCTCGGCCCGTGGTTTGTCGATGCCGCCGACGTGCCCGACCCGCAGGCACTGGCGCTGCGCACCACGGTCAACGGCCAAGTCACGCAGCAAGGCAACACGGCGAACATGGTCGACGACGTATCGTCGCTCATCGAATACCTGAGCGCC
>JANMHY010000074.1:0-7548 GCA_031375525.1 Burkholderiales bacterium | reverse complement strand
CCAACGACGACGAAAGCCCCAGCTTCGCGCCCAACGGCAAGCTCATCATCTATGCGTCGCGCGCGCAAGGGCGCGACGTGCTGATGACGACCACGCTCGACGGCCGCATCAAGGCCAAGTTGCTGTCCACCGGCGCCGATGTGCGCGAGCCGGTGTGGGGACCGTTCAACCGATAGGAGCTCTGAAAAATCATGACGATGCAAAAGACCAAGACCCTCGCTCTGTGTGTCGCCGCCGCGGCGCTGCTGATGGCGGGCTGCGCCTCCAAGGTGCCGCTCGTGGACGACAAGAGCGTGCCGATCGAAAGCCGCACCGGCACCGCGCCGGGCGCCGGTGCCGGTGCGGGCGCCGGACAGTCGGGCGTGACCACGGTCAACGCCGGCAGCACGGCCGCCGCCAGCGCGCCGCGCATCGTCTATTTCGACTTCGACAGCTACACCATCAAGGACGAGTACCGCGGGCTGATCGAAACCAACGCCAAGGCGCTGGCCGGTGCGAAGGCCAAGCGCATGACCGTCGAGGGCCACACCGACGAGCGCGGCGGGCGCGAGTACAACCTGGCGCTCGGCCAGAAGCGCGCCGAGACGGTGGCGCGGGCGATGTCGCTGCTCGGTGTGAATGCCGACCAGGTCGAGGCGGTGAGCTTCGGCAAGGAGCGGCCGGCAGCGCAGGGCAGCGATGAAGCGGCCTGGGCGAAGAATCGCCGCGCCGAGATCAAGGACAAGTGACCGCGATGCGAGCTGCTGCGATGTTGATGCTTGCGCTGGCGGCCGGTGCGGCGCAGGCGCAGCTGTTCCCCGACAACGAAGCGCGCAAGGCCATCCTCGAGCTGCGCGCCAGCGACGACAAGCTCAAACAAGACATCGCGGCGCAGAACAAGGACCTCACCGAACAGTTGTCGCAGATCAAGCGCAGCCTGCTCGAGTTGTCGAGCCAGCTCGACCAGTTGCGCGGCGAGCTGGCCAAGCAGCGCGGCGCCAACGAACAACTGGCGCGCGACGTGGCCGACCTGCAGCGCCGGCAGAAGGACATTGCGCAAGGCGTCGATGAACGCATGCGCAAGATCGAGCCGCAGAAGGTCTCGGTCGACGGCAAGGAGTTCCTCGCCGACGCTGAAGAAAAACGCCTCTTCGACGAAGCCATGGCGATCGTGCGCGCGGGCGATTTCCCGGGCGCGGCGTCGGCGCTCAACAACTTCCTGCGCCGCTTTCCGCAGAGCGGCTACGGCGACTCGGCGCGCTTCTGGCTCGGCAATGCGCTCTACGGCAAACGCGAGTTGAAGGAAGCGATCACGATGTTCCGCACCTTCATCGCCAACGCACCCGACCACGCGCGCGTGCCCGAGGCGATGCTGGCGATTGCGAACTCGCAGGCCGAGAGCAAGGACACCAAGAGCGCGCGGCTGACGTTGGGCGAGCTGCTGCGCAAGTACCCGCAGAGCGAAGCGGCGCAGGCCGGCAAGGAACGGCTGGCAGCGCTGAAATAGCGCGCTGGTGAGCCGCTGACTGCGGCTCCTACAATTTCGCCCCTATGCAAGACATCGACATCGGGGCGATCACCTCGCAAGTGCTGTGGGCGGCGTTCGCGTTGGCCGTGCTCTTCGGCGCCATTGCACAGCGCACGCACTTCTGCACGATGGGTGCGGTGGCCGACATCGTCAACATCGGCGACTGGTCGCGCATGCGCATGTGGGTGCTGGCCATCGGCGTGGCCATGCTCGGCTTCAACACGATGGTGGCGATCGGCTGGCTCGATGCCGGCAAGAGCATTTACGCAGCGCCGCGATTGACCTGGCTGTCGGCGGCGGTGGGCGGCCTGATGTTCGGCTTCGGCATGGTGCTGGCCTCGGGCTGCGGCAGCAAGACGCTGGTGCGCATCGGCGGCGGCAACCTGAAGTCGCTGGTGGTGTTTGCCGTGCTCGGCATCGCCGCGTTCGCCACCTTGAAGGGCATCACCGGTGTCGTCCGCGTGGCCACGGTGGACCGCGTGGCGTTTGATCTGGCCGGCCCGCAGGACCTGCCCTCGCTGGCCGCGCGCACGTTCGGCGTTGCCAAGCCGTGGACGGCGCATGTGCTCAGCGTCGTCCTCGGCGGCGCGCTCGTCGCCTGGGTGCTCGCGCGGCGCGAGGGCCGCAGCCGCGACGTGCTGCTGGGTGGCGTCGGCATCGGTGCGGTGATCGCGGCGATGTGGTGGGTGTCGGGGCGGCTGGGCTTCATCGCCGAAGACCCCAACACGCTGCAGGAGGCATTCGTTGCCACCAACTCGCAGCGCATGGAATCGCTGTCGTTCGTCGCCCCGATCGCCTACACGATCGACTGGCTGATCTTCTTCTCCGACAAGAGCAAGGTGCTGACGATCGGCATCGTCAGCACGGTCGGCGTCATCGTCGGCTCGGCGCTGGTGGCGCTGGCCACGCGCACCTTCCGCTGGGAGGGTTTCGGCAGCGTCGAGGACACCGCCAACCATCTCGTCGGCGCGGTGCTGATGGGCATCGGCGGCGTCACCGCGATGGGCTGCACGGTGGGGCAGGGCTTGTCGGGCTTGTCCACGCTGGCGCTCGGCAGCTTCATCGCCTTTGCCGGCATCGTCAGCGGCGCGGTGCTTGCCGTGCACTACCAAGTGTGGCGATTGGAGCGCATGACGTGACGCCCGACCTCGAACGCCGCTTCGGCGGCTTGCGCCGGCTCTACGGCGACGACGGCTATGCGCGCCTGCGCGCCGCGCGCATCGCCATCGTCGGCGTCGGCGGCGTCGGCTCGTGGGCTGCGGAGGCGCTGGCGCGTTGCGGTGTCGCGGCGCTGACGCTGATCGACCTCGACCATGTTGCCGAATCCAACATCAACCGACAGGTGCAGGCCCTGGGCGCGACGCTCGGCCAGGCGAAGGTGCAGGCGCTGGCCGAACGCATCGCCGACATCCACCCCGGCTGCGACGTGCATCGCATCGAAGCGTTCGCCGCGGCCGACAACTGGCCGGCGCTGTTGCCGCATGCAGTGGACGCGGTGATCGACGCTTGTGATGAGGTCCGCGTCAAGCAGGTGCTGGCGGCGTGGGCGCGCAGGCAGCAAGACATTGCCTTCGTCTGCGTCGGCGCGGCGGGCGGCAAGCAACTGCCGCAGCAGGTGCAAATCGATGACCTCGGCCAGGCCACGCACGACCCGCTGCTGGCTGCGCTGCGCCAGCGCCTGCGCAAGGGCGAAGACGCGCCGCGCAGCGGCAACATCGGCGTGAGCTGCGTGTTTTCGCGCGAGCCGGTGCGCATGCCCGAGCAAGCGGCGTGCGCGGCCGACGTCGAAGCCAACCTCAACTGCCACGGCTACGGATCGAGCGTGATGGTCACCGCCACCTTCGGCCTGGCGGCGGCGAGTGACGTGGTGCAGCAGATTCTGGTGAGAACCCTCGACAAGTCGGCCGCAGCCGTGCCCCTATAATTCGCCGCTCTGCCCGGGTTGTTAGCTCAGTTGGTAGAGCAGTAGACTTTTAATCTATTGGTCGTGGGTTCGAGTCCCGCACAACCCACCACTCGATTTTTCGAGCGGGTCCTTAGCTCAGTTGGTAGAGCAGCGGACTCTTAATCCGTTGGTCGAAGGTTCGAATCCTTCAGGGCCCACCAAATTCTCCAATAAATCAATCGCTTAGCGACGAAGCGAACAAGCCGCTATTTCGATCGACATCACCGTTGCCAGACTATTGCCAGATTCCTTCCGGGTGGCGCGTTCGTAACCTGGGAGGATTTGCCGATCTGCAATCACTTTCAGAGCGCAGCAGAGAAGCCCACGCTGCTGAAGCCTAGGAGCTGGCGTTCGGCCAACCCGTCTTGACGATGGGCGTTGAACTTGATTCCGCGGACACCTCATCCTCAGTGGAAGTGGCATCAGGCATTGCATGACTGCGGCTTCTCGCCGAAGAGTGACATCGAACGGCGCGCTGCGAGGCCGGAATCAGTCGGGTGCCGGCATGGCCGCCTCGGCGATGGCCGCCTGCAACTTGCGCACCTCGTCGAGAATGCCCACGAAGCGCCGGCCGAAAGGCGTCAGCACGTACACCACTTCGAGCGGCGGCTTGTCGCCGAACACCGTGCGTTCGACGATGCCGAAGCGCAGCATCTTGCGCAGCCGCTCGTTCATCACTTTCGACGAAAGACTCGGGCAGGCGCGCAGCAATTCACTCGGCCGGCTGGGTCCGTCGGCAAACTGATCGAGCAGCCGCAACGACCACTTGCAGCCGATGATGCTCTCGACCATCGCGGCGACGGCTATCGCGCCGGCACGCGCCGGGTCGCGCGTCGCGCTGGTCGAAGGGTCGTCGTGAACCATCGGGTGACCCCCTTACCGAAAAGTGCCTTCTGGCGACGAAGGCATAGGCTGCGTATTGTCAGCCGTCACGGAGCCGGATGCAGGCTCCACTTCGCGACGATTCAAGGAGCTTGCCGATGACACCCGACATTCCCGGCTACACCGCCGGCACCCCAGCAGTCGCACGTTCGCCGCTGACGCTCGCCGATTTCGAGCTGATGAAGGCGAGCGCGCTGTTCGGCGACGACGACGTGAAACACCTGCGCCTGTCGCATGACGTCGTCGAGGACCAGGTCGAGCAGATCCTCGACGTCTGGTATGGCTTCGTCGGCTCGCAGCCGCATCTGCTGGCTTCGTTCAGCGGCAGGGGCGACGGCAAGCCGATCGCCGACTACCTCGGCGCGGTGCGCAAGCGTTTCGGCCAGTGGATCCTCGATACCGCGCGCGCCGAGTACGACCAGCGCTGGCTCGACTACCAGCATGAGATCGCCTTGCGCCACCACCGCAGCAAGAAGAACCGCATCGACGGCGCCGCGTCGACCGCCATCGTGCCGTTTCGCGACCTGTTTGCGCTGACGTTTCCGGTGACCTTCACGCTCAAGCCTTTCCTCGCCAAGAACGGCCACACGGCGCAAGTGGTCGACAAGATGCACGCGGCCTGGGTCAAGTCGTGCCTGCTGCAGCTGACGTTGTGGAGCCATCCGTACGTGAGGGACGGCGACTTCTGATGACGCCGAGCGCCGCGCCGCCTTGGCAGACGACGACTTGGTTGAACACCGACGAGCCGTTGAGCCTCGAACGTTTGCGCGGGCGCGTAGTGCTGCTGCACGCATTCCAAATGCTGTGCCCCGGCTGCGTCGCGCACGCGCTGCCGCAGGCGCAGCGCGTGGTCGAGCTGTTCGCCGACAAGCCACTCGCGGTCGTCGGCCTGCACACGGTGTTCGAGCACCACGACGCGATGGGCCCCGCGTCGCTGCGCGCCTTCGTCCACGAGTACCGCATCCGCTATCCGGTGGGCGTCGACATGCCCTCCGCTGACGGCCAGCCGCTGCCGCGCACGATGCTGGCCTACGAGATGCAGGGCACGCCGACGACGGTGCTGATCGACGCGCAAGGCCGCCGGCGCTCGCAGCTGTTCGGCGTCCACGACGATCTGCTGCTTGGCGCCGAGATCGCGGGCTTGCTCGGAGAAGTGATCGACGCTTGCGCCTGAGCGGCGCGCGTTACGCTGCAGGCACCTGCCGCACGCACTCGTCATCGTCCGCTCGGACATTGCGCAGCGACGCGAAGCGTTTCATATGAGGCAGCGATCCTCTATCGCTGCAGCGCCGTGTCTGCCACAGCGCGGAGCCGGTGAGCGTCGATCGACACTCGGTGCGCCATGCCAAGAACCCCTGCCTTCGACATCGAATCCTTCGTCCGCGGACTCGATCCGGCCACGCTGGCCGCGCTGGTGATCGAACTCGCCGGTGAGCATCCGCTGGTGAAGCAACGCCTGGTGCGACTTCATCTGGCCAACGACCCGAAGCGTCTTGCCGCCTGTTTCAAGAAGTTGCTCGCGGCGTGGAAGCGCGCATCCTCCTTCCTTGGCTACCTCGAGGCGCGCGAGTTCGGCATCGAGCTCGAGACCTGGCTCGGCCAGATCGAGCGCGGGCTGATGCCCAAGGATCCGGCCGCAGCGCTGGACTTGGCAAAGGCGTTCATCGAAAGCGACGAGGTCTACTTCAACCGCGCCGACGACTCAAACGGCGTCATCGGCGGCGCCGTCCGCGCCGGGTGCAGGTTGTGGTTGCAGGCGGCAGCACAGTGCGAATCACCAGCGCATGAGTGGGCCGACAAGCTCGACGCCTTGGCGACAGCCGACGAGTAGAGTATCGGGCTCGCTACCGAGTCAGCAATTCGCCCAGCGTGCGCGCCACCACCTTGGTCGCGCGGCGCAGGTCTTCGAGCTGGATGTGCTCGTCGGCGCGCTTGGCATTGCTTTCGAGCACCGTGCGCGGGCCGCAGCCGTACAGCACGGCGGGAATGCCGCGTTCGCTGAACAGGCGCGCGTCGGTATACAGCGGCGTGCCCGAGGCCTCGATCGGCTCGCCGAAGACGCTGCTGGCGTGTTTGCACAGGGCCTGCACCAGCGCCTGGTTGCCGGCCAGCGGCTTGAGCGCGTTGGCCAGCAGCATGCGCCTGACCTCTATCGTGATGCCGCGCGAGCCGGCCACCGCCTCGGCGATCACGCGCCGCAGCGTGGCCTCCACTTCCGCCGGGTTCTCCTCGGGGATCATGCGCCGGTCGAGCTTCAGCACCACCTTGCCGGGAATCACGTTGGTGTTGGTGCCGCCCTCGATCAGGCCGACGTTCAGGTACGGGTGCGTGATGCCCTTGACGGCGCTCGTGACCTGCTTGTAGAGCGTATTCTGGTGGTACAGCGCGTTGAGGATCAGCGTGGCGGCCTGCAGCGCATCGACGCCGGTGTCCGGCACCGCGGCGTGGCCTTGTCTGCCGTGCACCGTGACTTCCATCTGCAAGCAGCCGTTGTGGCCGGTGACGACCTGGTAGCTGAAGCCTGCCGCGATCAGCAGGTCGGGCTTGACGATGCCCTGCGCCAGCAGCCAGCCGGGGCCGAGTTCGCCGCCGAACTCTTCGTCGTAGGTGAAGTACAGCTCGACATTGCCGTCGAGCGGCGTCTTCAGCGACTCGAGCGCGCGGGTGGCAAAGGTGAAGGTTGCGAAGTCGCATTTGCTGACCGCGGCCGCGCGGCCGTACAGCTTGCCGTCCACGACCTCGCCGCCGTAGGGGTCGTGCGTCCAGCCTTCGCCCGGGGGCACCACGTCGCCGTGGGCGTTCAAACCGATGGTCCGGCCCGCGCCGTACTGTCGGCGCACCACCAGGTTGGTGATCGATTCGAGGCCCGCGGAGCGCACCACGCTCGCCGCCACGGCATGTTGCTCGGCCTCGAAGCCGAAGGCCTTCAGCAGCTCGGCCGTGCGCTCGGCGTGTGGCGCGTTGTTGCCGGGCGGCGTGTCGGTCGGCACGCGCACCAGCTCTTGCAGGAAGCGCACCTGCTCGTCGAAATGAGCGTCGATCCAGCGGTCGAGGGCTTGGGTCTGGGCAGGGGTCATGCGAGTTCCGTGGCGAGTTGGTCGAGAAGGTTCTGGAAGGCTCTGACGCACAGCTCGGTGTCGTCGTTGCTGATCGATTCGAGCGGGTTGTGGCTGATGCCGGCGTTGAGGCCGCGCATGAAGAGCATGGCCTGGGG
>JANMHY010000057.1:0-5313 GCA_031375525.1 Burkholderiales bacterium | reverse complement strand
CGCGAGAACGCGGTGGTATTCAGATGGGTCGGCTCAATTGCGATGGCATCTGACCACGAAAAAACCAACGCTGACAAGCACTTTCTCCAACGGCCACGGAGTAAACCGAGCATATTTAGACCACGAAAAGGCGCGGCTGGTGCCTCACGCCAACGCCCGCCCGATCAGTATCTTCTGCACCTCGCTCGTGCCCTCGTAGATCTGGCACACGCGCACATCGCGGTAGATGCGCTCGACCGGAAAGTCGCTGACGTAGCCATAACCGCCGAAGACCTGGATCGCGTCGGAGCAGACGCGCTCAGCCATCTCGCTGGCGAAGAGCTTGGCCATCGCGGCTTCTTTCAGGCACGGCCGCCCCGCGTCCTTGAGTGACGCGGCGTGCCAGATCAATTGCCGCGCGGCTTCGATCTGCGTGGCCATGTCGGCGAGTTTGAATTGCACGGCCTGGTGGTTGAAGATCGGCTGGCCAAACGATTGGCGCTCCTTGCTGTAGGCCAGCGCGGCGTCGAACGCGGCGCGGGCCATGCCGACCGCCTGGCTGGCAATGCCGATGCGCCCGCCTTCCAATCCCGAGAGTGCGATCTTCAGGCCCATGCCTTCGTCGGCGAGCCGGTTGGCCGCCGGCACGCGGCAGTTCTCGAAGACGATCTGCGCGGTGTCGCTGGCGTGCTGGCCGAGCTTGTCTTCGACACGCGCCACCGTGTAGCCGGGCGAGCTGGTCGGCACGATGAAAGCGCTGATGCCTTTCTTGCCGGCGGCCTTGTCGGTCACTGCCATGACGATGGCGATGTCGCCGTTCTTGCCGCTGGTGATGAACTGCTTGACGCCATTCAACACGTAGTCATCGCCATCACGCAGGGCGGTCGTCTTCAAGCCGCCGGCTTCGGAGCCGACATGCGGCTCGGTCAGGCAGAACGCGCCCAACATGTCGCCGCGCGCCAGTGGTTTCAGGAAGCGCTGCTTCTGGTCTTCGTTGCCGAAGGCCATCAGGATCGAGCACACCGGGCAGTTGTTGACGCTGACGACCGTGCTCGTCGCACCGTCGCCCGCCGCCACTTCTTCGAGGATCAGCGCCAGCGCCAGGTAGTCGAGCCCGGCGCCGTCGTACTCGATAGGTACGGCCACGCCGTAGCAGCCGAGCGCGGCCAGGCCTTGGAGTTCGGCCTTCGGAAAGTGGTGCGACTTGTCCCACGCTGCAGCCTGCGGTGCGATGCGGTCCTGCACGTAGGCGCGCACGGCGTCTTGCACGGCGATGTGGTCTTCGGTGAGCAGCATGGGGGTGAGCCTCGCGTTGTCAGAGTCAGGCCGGGATCACCACGCGTGGCGCCAGGCCAAGCTTGGCCGCGCGTCGCTCTGGTCCTCGACGTAGTTGCATGTGAGGACGCCTGTATCCATACCGATGGTCACTGCGGTTCACTGTGAATTCAACGCGAAGCGATCGATGTGGCCGGGTCAAAGTTGGCCGGCGCGGCGCGCCTGCGCGACTGGACGAGGCCGAAGCCGACGGACTTCACGCCTACCGGCGCCGCTGCTAGCTGCAATTCGAGGTGATCGCGCACGAGCTTGAGCTCGAGCTTGCTGCCCCGGCTGATGCCCAGCCGTTTGCGGATGGCCATTGGGATGGTCACTCGGCCTTTGCTGGAGACGCAGGTTGTTTTCATCAGGTCTCTTCTGTGCTGATGCGATACCAAGTAAGCATAGAGCGTCTTTTCCTTTACCGCCGTGCCCGGTTCGTCAGCACCACCCCCGCAACTGCGAGCGCGCCGCCGGTGAGCAGCGAGGCGTCGAGCGATTCGCCGAGCACGAGCACCGAGCTGGCGACGCCGAACACCGGCACCAGGCTGATGTAGCTCGCCGCGGTGCCGGCGCCGAGTTCGGCCACGCCGCGGAAGTACCAGGCGTAGGCGAGCACGGTGGAGCCGACGGCCAGGAAGACCATCGACGTCCAGCCGGCGGCCGAGAGTGCCGAGATGCTGCCGGTGACGACGGGTACACCGTCCATCGATAACGCCACCGCCCACAACAGCGCAGTGCCGATCACCGACGTGATGGCGGTGGCGGTGAGCGAGTCGATGCCGGCGAGCAGCGCGCGCGCGATCAGCGTGTAGCCGACCCAGGTGGCGATGCAGCCGACGAGCAGCCACTCGCCAACGCCGACGCCGCCGGTGAACAGCCTCCACGGCGCGCCGTGCGTCAGCACGGTGGCTGCGCCGACCAGCGCACAGAGCATGCCGAGTGCGATGCGGGCGTTGAACGTTTCCTTGAACAGCCACGCTGCGAGCAGCGTCGTGAAGACCGGGTTGGTGGTGACAACGACGGCCGCGCGGCTGGCTTCGACGCGCTGCAGCGCCATCATGAAAAACACGGCATAGCCTGCCACGCCGACGAGGCCGGCCAAGGCCAGACCCAACCACTGCTTGCGTGACAGCCGCGGCCACTCACGGTGTTGCCACACCATCCACGCCACGAGCAGCAGAGCAGCCAGCGTGAAGCGCCACGCCGAGCCGGACAGCGGCGGCATCGCCTGCGCGAGCGTGCGCCCGGCTGGCCACGATGCACCCCACAGCAGGGCCATGCCGACGAGGCGCAAATGAACGGCGGTGTGGCTCAACGCGTTGCGCTTTGCGCTGTGCGCCTGGGGTCGAGCGTCGGCGCGTCGCCGTGGCTGATCACTGCGTCACCACGTCAACGCCCGTCCGCACGGGGCTGCCACCACCAACACCGTCACACCGGCCCTTCAAGCGCCGTGATCGAACGCCTTGATCAGCAGTGTGGCACGGGCGACCACGCACACACGCTGCGCGGCCATGACCGCACCGTCGGCCTGCACCAGCCAGCCTTGCAGGCGACCGCTCCATTCCAGGCTGGCCACCAGCCACGACAACTCGGCGGTCTCATCGGCGAAGACGGGGCTCTTCAGCGAGAAGTTGAAATTCAGGCAGAGCAGTTCGCGCAGCTCCGAACTCAGGTCGTCGTGGCCGCGTGAAAAGTAAGTGGCGGCCAGGCCGATCAACTGCGACGTGGTGTGCTGACCGGCAGCGATGACGCGGCCGTGGCGCGCGCGTGATGCAGTGTCGGTGTCGCTGTGCAGCGGGTTGGCATCGCCGGTCAGGCGCGCAAACGCGGCGATCGACTCGCTGGTGAATTGCAACGTGCGCGAGCAACGCTCGCCGATGCGCACCGGTGGGGGAGTGTTGGGGCGCAAGGAGGAAATGGCTGCACTCATGAGATCAGCATAGGCGGGTGAGGTGTTGCGTGACTGCCACCCCCTGCGAGTGCGGGGAGTACGGCTCGGCAAAGAGTGCAGCAGTAACGTGTGCACAGCGTCGGCCGCCGACCTGCAAACCGGCCAGCCGACACTTATTTCTGCGTCGAGATGTCAGAGCACTTCGACGGCCATCGCGGTGGCCTCGCCGCCGCCGATGCACAGTGCTGCGACGCCACGCTTGAGGTTCTTCTTCTTCAGCGCGCCGAGCAGCGTGACGACGATGCGCGCGCCGGAGGCGCCGATCGGGTGGCCGAGCGCGACCGCGCCGCCGTGCACGTTGACGATCTCGTGCGGCAGCTTGAACTCGGCCATCGCCGCCATCGTCACCGCGGCGAAGGCTTCGTTGACTTCCCACAGGTTGACGCTCTTGGCATCCCAGCCTGCGCGCTGCAGCACCTTCTGGATGGCGCCGACCGGCGCCGTGCTGAACCACTCGGGCGCCTGCGCATGCACGGCGTGGGCGACGATGCGGGCGATCGGCGTGACGCCCATTTTCTTCGCGGTGGATTCACGCATCAGCACCAGCGCGGCGGCGCCGTCGGAAATGCTCGACGACGTGGCGGCGGTGATCGCGCCGTCTTTCTTGAACGCCGGTTTGAGCGTCGGGATCTTGTCGAGCTTGGCCTTGAACGGCTGCTCGTCGAACTTCACCACCGTATCGCCCTTTGGTGACGACAACGTCACCGGCGCCATCTCCCACGCAAAGCTGCCGTCTTCGTTGGCGGCCTTGCTGCGCTGCGTCGAGGCAATCGCGAACTGGTCCATCGCCTCGCGGCTGAAGCTGTACTTGCCGACGCATTGTTCGGCGAACACACCCATCGCCTTGCCGCGCTCGTAGGCGTCCTCCAAGCCGTCGATCGCCATGTGGTCATACATCTGCGCGGCGCCGTACTTGATGCCTTTGCGCGCAAACATCAGGTGCGGCGCGTTGGTCATGCTCTCCATGCCGCCGGCCAACACGGCGTTGGCGCTGCCGGCGGCCAGCATGTCGTGCGCGAACATCATCGCGCGCATGCCGCTGCCGCACATCTTGGACAGCGTCACCGCGCCGGCCGAATCGGGCAGGCCGGCCTTGCGCATCGCCTGGCGCGCCGGCGCCTGGCCTTGCCCCGCCATCAGGCAGTTGCCCATCAGCACCTCGTCGATGGCGTCGCCCGGCAGCTTGGCGCGCTCGACCGCGGCCTTGATCGCCACGGCGCCGAGCTCCCAGGCCGCGAGTGAAGAAAAATCGCCGAGCAGGCCGCCGATGGGCGTGCGTGCGGCGGAGACGATGACGACGGGATCAGCAGACATGACGGGCTCCTTGCAGAGATTCAGACCGAAAGAATAGACGTGCTGCCGCGCTCCTCCTGCGCCACACGCTTGATATAGGACTGGAACGCAGGGTCTTCGCCGCGCAGCAGCAGCGGCAGGGCATTGAAGAAGTCATCGCGCCGGCACCACTCGCGCATGTAGTCGTCCCACGAGTTCCAGCGCCGGCGTTCGGTGGCGTCCATGTCGTCTTTGTACGCCACCAGGTAGGCGCGCTCGAAGAGCGAGATCAGCATGTCGAAGATCACCAGCATGCGCTCGCGCTGCTCGGGCGTGGCGCCCGGCAGCGGCTCGTGCGTGCGTAGCTGCAGGTCGGCATGGTCGAGCACGATCTTCAGGAACTCGTTGTAGGCGTCGGAGAGGTGCTGGTACTGCTCCTCCTCTTCGTTCTCTCGTTCCTTGCGCTGCTCGTAGATGAAGATGCCGATCGCGCACGGCAGGCCGATCACGGTGACGACGAAGCTCGCCAGCTCGAACGCGTCATGCCAGTTCATCGCCGTCAGCAGCCGCAGCCGTAGCTGAACACGTCGTTGCCGAGCACGAACCAGCGGCCGGCGATGTTGACGAAGAACAGGCGGGACCAGGCATCGTCGCTCTTCGTCGGGCCGTCGAGGGGGCCGGGCCCGCGGCCGACGGCCTCCCAGGCGACGAGATCGACGTGGCCGTCGTTGTCGAGGTCGAAGTGGGTCTGCGTGGCCCGCACGAACGTGGTGGCCTCGCGGTCCATTTTGCTC
>JANMHY010000802.1:0-13232 GCA_031375525.1 Burkholderiales bacterium | reverse complement strand
GGAAACCGAGGAGCTGTTGCGCTCGCACCCGGTCGATGGCGCGGTGCTGATGGGCGGCTGCGACAAGACCACGCCGGGCCTGACGATGGGCGCGCTGTCGATGGGCCTGCCGTTCATCTACCTGCCCGCAGGGCCGATGCTGCGCGGCAACTGGCGTGGCCAGGTGCTGGGCTCGGGCAGCGACGCCTTCAAGTATTGGGATGAACGACGCGCAGGCCGCTTGTCCGATCAGGCGTGGCGCGAAATGGAAGCCGGCATCGCGCGCAGCCACGGCACCTGCATGACGATGGGCACCGCGGCGACGATGATGGGCATCGCCGAAGCCGTTGGCCTGACACTGCCGGGCGCTTCATCGATTCCCGCGGCGGACGCCAACCACATCCGCATGAGCAGCGAGTGCGGCCGCCGCATCGTGCGTATGGTCGAGGAAGACCTCACGCCGGCCAAGCTGCTCACGCGCGCCAACTTCGACAATGGCATCGCCTGCGCGATGGCGATGGGCTGCTCGACCAACGCGATCATTCACCTGATCGCGATGTCGCGTCGCGCCGGCCACCCGGTGACGCTCGACGACTTCGACGCAGCGAGCCGCAAGGTGCCGGTGATCGCCAACATCCGGCCGAGCGGCGACACCTACCTGATGGAAGACTTCTTCTACGCGGGCGGGCTGCCGGCGCTGCTGAAGCGCATCGAAGGCCATCTGAAAACTGACGCGCGCACCGTCAACGGCAAGACGATCGGCGAGAACATCGCCGGCGCCGAGGTCTTCAACGACGACGTGATCCTGGTCCTGCGCAACGCGGGCCCCAAGGGCGCCGGCATGCCCGAGTGGGGGATGCTGCCGATCCCGACCAAGCTGTTGAAGCAAGGCGTGAAGGACATGCTGCGCTTGAGCGACGCGCGCATGAGCGGCACCAGCTACGGCGGCTGCCTGCTGCACTGCTCGCCCGAAGCGGCGGTCGGCGGCCCGCTGGCGCTGGTGCAAAGCGGCGACACGATCAGCGTCGATGTGCCGGCGCGCCGCATCCAACTCGACGTGACCGACGACGAACTCGCACGCCGCAAAGCCGCTTGGTCGCCGCCACCCGCGCGCTACGAGCGCGGCTACGGCTGGATGTTCTCGCGCCACATCCTGCAAGCCAACGAAGGCTGCGACTTCGACTTTCTCGAAACGGCATTCGGCGCGCCCGTGCCCGAACCCGTCATCTACTAAAGAGAGAGACATGAACACCATGAGCCACCGTCGCCTCTTCCTGCAATCGAGCGCTGCGTTGATCGCCGCGCCTGCTTTCACAACGCGCGCCGCCACCTGGCCCGACAAGCCGCTGACGATCGTCGTGCCGTTCCCCCCCGGCGGCACCTCGGACGTGATCGCGCGGCTGATCAGCGTGCCGTTGGGCGAGATGCTCAAGACCAACGTCATCGTCGAGAACAAGACCGGCGCCAACGGTGCGGTCGGCGCGGCCGCAGTCGCGCAATCGAACAACGAGCACATGCTGCTGCTATCAGACATGAGCTCGCTGGCGATCAACGCGGTGATGGAAAAGGCGCTGCCCTATAAGCCGGCACAACTCTCGGGCGCGACGATGCTGGCGTACTCGCCGCACCTGCTGTGCACGCATCCTTCCATCCCGGCCAGCAACGTGCGCGAACTCGCCGAGCTGTCGAAGAAAAAGCCGATCAACATCGCCTCGTCGGGCATCGGCTCGGCCAATCACCTCGGCGCGGTCGAGATCGCGCTGGCCACCGGCATGAAGTTCGTGCACGTGCCGTTCCGCGGCGGCGCGCAGAGCATCGGCGACGTCGCCGCCGGCAACACGCAGCTCGTCTTGAACGGCATGCTGGCCACGCTGCCGCTCGTGCAGGCGGGGCGCCTGAAGTTGCTCGGCATTTCCAAGCGCACGCGCATGGCGCTGCTGCCCGACGCGCCGACGATCGCCGAGCAGGGTGTCAAGGACTTCGAGAGCGGCACCTACCAGGGCATCGCCATCCCGAGCACGATGAACAAGGCCAACGCCGAGAAGCTCGCCGCGGCGTTGGTGGCCGTGATCCGCGCGCCCGAGTTGCGCGCCAAGCTCGCGGCGGCCGGTGCCGAGGTGATGACTTCGACGCCCAAGGAGACGAGCGATTTTCTTGCCAAGGAAGCGAAGCGCAGGGGCGAGCTGATCACGCGCGCGGGCTCGCAACTGGAAGGCAATGCATAACCCTGTCTTCCTCCTTCCCCCGGCAGGGGGGAAGGCCGGGATGGGGGTTGGGGCGTGACGACGAAGAACCCCCACCCCAGCCCTCCCCCTGGCAGGGGGAGGGAGTCGATGGCGCGGCTCGAATCGTTTGCGCGCGAGCTCTTCACCGCCGCCGGCATGGACGCCGACAAGGCGACAACGATGACCAAGCTGCTCGTGCTCACCGACGCGCTCGGCCGGCGCACGCATGGCCTGGCGATGCTGCCGCTGTACCTGGCCGAGATCACCAAGGGAGCGATGACCGTGCGCGGCGAGCCCGAGGTCGTCAGCGAACGCGGCGTCGTCGCGCTATGGGACGGCGGCTACCTGCCCGGCCAGTGGATGGTGGCGCGCGCGATCGATTGGGCGTTGCCGCGTGCGGCCGAACAGGGCATCGCCGCAGTGACCGTCCGCCGCAGCCACCACATCGGCTGCCTCGCCGCGCTGTGCCTGCGCGCGGTGGACAAGGGCTTCGTCGCGATGATCTTCAACTCGGACCCCGCAGGCGCGCGCGTTGCGCCGTACGGCGGCTGCGAAGCGCTGTTCACGCCCGACCCGTTCGCCATCGGCTACCCGGGCACGCCGAACCCGGTGCTGGTGGACATCTGCGCGTCGATCACGACAACCTCAATGACACGGCAGAAGGTCGCCGAAGGTGTGGCGTTCGACCAGCCCTGGCTGCTCGACCACGAAGGCAAGGCGACCACCGATCCGCGCGTGCTCGAACACAGCACACCGCGCGGCTCGCTGCAGTTGATCGGCGGTCTCGACCACGGCCACAAGGGCTTCGGCCTGGCGTTGATGGTCGAAGCACTGTCGCAAGGCCTGGCCGGGTACGGCCGGCGAGATGCGCCCAAGCGCTGGGGCGGCAACACCTTCGTGCAGATCATCGACCCGGCGCTGTTCGCGGGCCGCGAAGCCTTTGCGCAGCAGATGGATCATTTCGCCGCGCGCTGCCGCGCCAACAAGCCGATCGATCCAGCGCAGCCGGTGCGCATGCCGGGCGACTCTGCCGCGCGAAGCCTGGCCGGCGCGCGCGAAAGCGGCATCGCCTACGACGACGCAACATGGCGCGCACTCGCCGCCTGCGCACAAGAGCGCGCGATATCACTTCCCGAGGAGAGACGATGAAGACCACGACCCGCGACAAGCTGATGAAGGTCAGCACCGCCACACTCTGCACCGCGCTGTTCAAGCGCGGCCTGACGCGCCAGTTCATTCAGGGCGTGCTGCCCTTGAACCCTGCACTGCCGAATATGGTGGGCGAGGCCTTCACGCTGCGCTACATGCCGGCGCGCGAGGACCTGAACGGCATCGATGTCTTCAACAACCGCGACCATCCGCAACGTAAGGCGGTCGAAGACTGCCCGCCCGGCGCGGTGCTGGTGATCGACAGCCGCAAGGACGCGCGCGCCGCGTCGGCCGGCGGCATTCTCGTGACGCGGCTGATGAAACGCGGCGCCGCCGGCGTCGTCACCGACGGCGGTTTCCGCGACAGCCCGGACATCGCCAAACTCTCGATGCCGGCGTATCACGCACGGCCGAGCGCGCCGACCAACCTGACGCTGCACCAGGCGATCGACATCAACGTGCCGATCGGCTGCGGCGACGCGCCGGTGTTCCCGGGCGACGTGATCGTCGGTGACGCCGAAGGCGTGGTCGTGTTGCCTGCGCACATCGCCGACGAGCTGGCCGACGAAGCCACGGAGATGACCGCGTTCGAAGACTTCGTGCAGGAGCGCGTGTTGGCAGGCCAGTCGATCCTCGGCCTGTACCCGCCGACCGACGAAGCGAACAAGGCTGCGTTCGACATCTGGCGCAAAGGCAAAGGACGATGAGCCTTCGTGCGCTGATCTTCGATGTCTTCGGCACGCTGGTCGATTGGCGCAGCGGCGTGGCGCGCGACGTGCGCACGCACCTGCGCATCGGCGCCGACGAAGCCGATGCGCTGGCCGACGCCTGGCGCGAGGAATACCAGCCGGCAATGGAAGAAGTGCGCGCCGGCCGCATTGCGTTCTGCAAGCTCGACGCGCTGCATCGCCGTAACCTCGATCTCGTGCTCGATCGCTTTGGCCACGAGGCCGACGACGCAACGCGGCGCGAGCTCACTCTGGCCTGGCACCGCCTCGACGCCTGGCCCGATGTCACGCCGGCGCTGGCGCGCCTGCGCGAACGTTTCCTGCTCGCGCCCTGCTCCAACGGCAACATCTCGCTGATGGCCGACCTGGCGCGCCGCAACGGCTGGCACTGGGACGCCATCCTCGGCGCCGAGCATGCACGCGACTACAAACCCAAGCTCGAGGTCTACCGCGCGGCCGCCGACGCCTTCGACTGCGCAGCCCATGAGGTGCTGATGGTGGCGGCGCACTCGTCCGACCTCGAAGCCGCCTCGCGCGCCGGCCTGGCCACCGCGTTCATCGCGCGGCCCGACGAGCACGGGCCTGGGCGCGGCGAGTCCGCGCCCAGCGTGCCGGTGCACTTCGCCGCACCCGACCTCGGTGCACTGGCCGACCGGCTGTGCTGAATCACTCAACCAGCTGCGCCAGCCAGGAACCGGCTTCGCGGAAGGCGCGAGCCGAGTGCTCGGCGCGCGAGCGCACGTAGGCACCCTCGACCGCCGTCATCACCAGGCCGGCGAAGGAGCGGCTGCGCCGCGCGTCGCCAAGATCGATATGGCGCGCGATCGTGCGCACCCAGCGCTCCAGCGTCTGGACAAGCAGCGGGCGCAGCGGCTCGGCGTCGATGCAGAGGTCGAGGCTGACGGTGCCGACGGCGCAGCTGCGCTGGAAGTCCGCGGCCTCGACGCGCCGCGCGAAGGCTTCGAACAGCGCACGCACCTTGGCCGGACGGCTGCGCGGCCGGGCCAAGGCGCCGTCGATGAAGGCTTCCACCGTGACGGCGTACCCGGCCAGTGCCTCGCCCACCAACTGCAGCTTGCCGCCGGGGAAGAAGTGATAGACCGACCCCTTGGGCGCCGCGCTCTCGCGCACCACGTCGTTGATGCCGGCGCCGGACAGGCCGAAGCCGCGCAGCAGCTCGATGGTGGCGTGCAGCATGCGGTCGCGGCTCGAGACAAGGGGGGCGACAGGCATCTTGATCATTCGCTTGACGATTCACTAGACCGGTCTATATATTCTGATCGGGCGAACCCGAAGGAGCAAGCGCCATGGACCACCGAGAACTCGACCTGAGCCGTGACGTCAGCGCAGCCGAGTGGCAGCAGCGCGTGGACCTGGCGGCTTGCTACCGGCTGGTGGCGCGCTTCGGCTGGGACGACCTGATCTTCACCCACGTCTCGGCGCGCGTGCCCGGCCCGGAACACCACTTCCTGATCAACCCGTACGGCCTGATGTTCGACGAGATCACGGCGTCGAGCCTGGTCAAGGTGGACCTGCAGGGCCACAAGGTGTTCGACAGCCCCTACGACATCAACCCGGCCGGCTTCGTGATCCACAGCGCCATCCATGCCGCGCGCGACGACGCGGCCTGCGTGCTGCACGTGCACAGCGTCAACGGCGTGGCCGTGTCGGCGCAGGAAGACGGCCTGCTGCCGCTGTCGCAGCACTCGATGGCCGTGCTGTCCTCGCTGGCGTACCACGACTACGAAGGCGTGGCGCTCGACGACGACGAAAAGCCGCGACTGGTGCGCGACCTCGGCGACAAGCGCTTCCTGATGCTGCGCAACCACGGCCTGCTGACGGTGGGGCGCACGGTGGCGGAGGCCTTCGTCGGCATGTACTTCTTCGAGGCCAGCTGCATGATGCAGGTGCGCGCGCAGGCCGGCGGCGGCAAGCTGCGGCGCATCCCGCAATCCATCGTCGACGATGCGCCGCGCCAGTTCGCCACCGTCACGCGCGGCGCCGGCGGCAACCTGGCCTGGCCGGCGCTGCTGCGCCGCCTCGACGCGACGGACGCGAGCTACAAGCGCTGAGCGCCGTTCAAGGCCGCCGGCCGAACTCGCTCTTCTGCGCCGTCCAGCGCCGTGCCTGCTCACTGAGCGAAAAGCCCAGGCCGGGCCGGCTCGGCACCTGCATGCGGCCGTCCTTGATCGTCAGCCGCTCGTTGAACAGCGGCTCCAGCCATTCGAAGTGCTCGACCCAGGGCTCGTGCGCATACGACGCTGAAAGGTGCAGGTGGATTTCCATCGCGAAGTGCGGCGCCATGCGCAGCCGCGCGTGCTCGGCCAGCGCCATGATCTTCAACATCTGCGTGATGCCGCCGACGCGCGGCGCGTCGGGCTGGATGAAGTCCACGCTCTTGTGGCGGATCAGCTCGTAGTGCTCGGCCACGCTGGTCAGCATCTCGCCGGTGGCGATCGGCGTGTCGAGCATGGCCGCCAGCGCGGCATGGCCCTCGGCGTCGTAGGCGTCGAGCGGCTCTTCGATCCAGGTCAGGTTCAGCGGCTCGACGAGCTTGCCGAAGCGCTGCGCGGTGACGCGGTCCCACTGCTGGTTGGCATCGACCATCAGGTGCATGCGGCCGCCGACGAGCTCGTGCACGGCCTTGACGCGCTGGTAGTCGATCATCGGGTCGGGCTGGCCGACCTTGAGCTTGACGCCCTGAACGCCACGTTCGAGATTGATCTCGACGTTCTTCAGCACCTCGGGCAGCGGCGACGAGAGGAAGCCGCCCGACGTGTTGTAGCAAAGCACGCTGTCGCGCTGCGCACCGAGCAGCTTGGCCAGCGGCAACTTGGCGCGCTTGGCCTTCAAGTCCCACAGCGCGATGTCGAAGGCGGCGATGGCCTGCGTCGCCAGGCCGCTGCGGCCAACGCTCGCGCCGGCCCAGCACAGCTTGTCCCACAACCGCGCGATGTCGTTCGGGTCTTCGCCGATCAGGCTGTTGGCGAGTTCCTTCGCATGCTCGTATTGCCCCGGCCCGCCGGCGCGCTTGCTGTACGAGAAGCCGACGCCGCTGTAGCCGTCCTTGGTTTCGATCTCGGCAAACAGGAACGCGATCTCGGTCAGCGGTTTCTGGCGGCCGGTGAGCACCTTGGCGTCGGAGATCGGCGTGGCCAGCGGCAGGAAGACGAGCGAGAGCTGGATCCATTCGATGCGGTCGGTCGTCGCTTCGCCGGGGGCCAGGCCCGCTGCCAGCGCGTTCGCTGCAATGTTCATGTCGTCACCTTTGCTGTGGGAGTGTGCATGTTGGCGCCGATTCTTCGCTGCATGCGCCGCCGCGGCAAGACAGGCGCGCCGCGGTGGCGGCAACGGCTCCCATGGTCCGGGACGCTGCGCGCGCCAAACTGCGATGATCGAACCCATCCCGCGTGACACCAATGAAACCAGACGCCGCAGTCACCGCCCCCTCAACGGATTCGGCGCGGCTTTCACGCCGCCGCGTCCTCGCACTGTTGGGCGCGGGCGCTCTCGCCGGCTGCACCATGCGCAGTCAGGTCGGCATCACGAGCCACATCAATTTCGCGCCGCCGCCGGCCAGCGACCCCGATCCGCTGGTGCAGGGCACGCAGAACGTCGCCGCGGCGCTGGCCCGCGGCGGCTATGTGATCTACCTGCGCCATGGCCGCACGCAGTACGACCAGATCGAAATGGAGCGCACGAACCGCAACAACGGCAGCTTCAACCTTGCGAAGTGCGAAACGCAGCGCATGCTGTCCGACGAGGGCCGCGCCGAGTTGAAGAAGGCGGGCGAGCAGTTCCGCTTGGCCGGCATCCCGCTGGACGGCGTCTTCAGCAGCCGCTACTGCCGCGCCATCGAGTCAGCCGCCTTCTTCGTCGATGGCGCGGTGGCCACCGACATGCTCTCCGGCGAAGGCAGCGTCGGCAAGGATCCGGCGCAGAAGGCGCGCACCATCGCCTTCCTGTCGCAGCGTCCTGCTGCCGGTCGCAACCACTTCATGATGGCCCACGGCGGCATCTTCTGGGAGGCCACCGGCTTCTCGGTGCAGGAGGCGCACGCCGTGGTGCTGGACCCGACCAACCTGCGCATCATCGTTGCGCGCGTCACGCCCGAGGAGTGGGGCAGCATCGCCTGGCTGCGACCGCAGTGAACCGGGCTCGCGGCCCTCAGGCCAGCGCCTCCTGCCGTGCACGCCGCCGCGGCGCCGGCATCGCATGCACGGCCGGCAGGCCGCCGAGAAACAGTTGCACCACCATCGGCGCCAGCTCGGCATGCGTCATCGGCCCGCCGGGCTTCAACCACGTGAACGTCCAGTTGATCATGCCGAAGAGCAGCATCGCCAACGGCGTGGCCCGCGCTTTCAGATCGGTGCGCACGCGGGCGATGGTGTTGGCAAACGCGGCCACCACGCGGCGCTGCGCGGCTTCGACTTCGTGCCGTTCGTCGTCACCGAGAAACTTCACGTCTTCGGTCAACACACGGTGCTCGTGCTGTGCGTCGGCATAGGCGGCCATGAAGTGTTCTATCAGCGCTTGCAACTCTTCGGTCGGTGCGCGGCGGCGCGACTTGACTTCGCGCACCAGCGCTTCGAGGCGCTGCACATGCGCCAGCGCGATCTGCGCCAGCAGCGAGCGTTTGTCGCGGTAGTAGTGGTAGAGCGTGGCCTTGCTGACAGCGCTGGCGGCGGCAACGTCGTTCATCGTCGCAGCCGAGAAGCCTTTTTGCGCGAACAGTTCAGCCGCACGCGCCAGGATCAGCCCGCTCTGGTCGTCGTAGGTGGCCGCTCTTGTGCGAGGCATCAACGGTCGTCGAAAGACAAGACCACGCGCTCGGTCAGCGGGTGCGACTGGCAGGTCAGCACGAAGCCCGCCGCCACCTCGGCCTTGTCGAGCGCAAAGTTGCGCGTCATGCGCACCTGGCCTTCGACCAGCTTGGCGCGGCAGGTGCCGCAGACGCCCGAGGTGCAGGAGAACGGCACTTCGAGGCCGGCGGTCGATGCAGCGTCGAGGATGCTCGGATCATCCTTCGCAAAGTCGAACTCGCGCTTCAGGCCGTCGCAGATGATGACGATGCGCGCGCGCTCGGCGTCGCCGGGTTTGGCTTCGTGCTCGACGGCGCCCGCCGCCTGGCCAGCCTGCGTCGCGCTCGGTGCGACGCCAAAGCGCTCGATGTGGATGCGCTCCTCGCCGACGCCGGCGGCCAGCAGCGCCGCCTCGGCCTCGTCGTTCATTTGGTACGGGCCGCAGACGAAGACATGGTCGATGCGCGGTGCATCGACCAACCGCGTCATGAACTCACCCAGCTTGTCGCGGTTCATCACCCCCGAGTTCAGCGGCAGTTCGGTGTCTTCGCCGGAAAACACATGGTGCAGCGACAGCCGCGCCATGTAGCGGTTCTTCAGATCTTCGATCTCTTCCTTGAACATCGTCGACTTGGCGGCGCGGTTGGCGTAGATCAGCGTGAAGCGCGCGTGAGGCTCGCGGCCGAGCACCGTCTTCATGATCGACAGGATCGGCGTGATGCCGCTGCCGCCGGCCACGCCGAGGTAGTGGCGCTGCGACAGCGGATCGAGCGGCACGAAGAAGCGCCCCTGCGGCGGCATCACCTGCACCGCGTCGCCGGGTTGCAGGCGCTGGTTGATCCAATTGGAAAACACGCCGCCGACGACCTTGCGCACGGCGACGCGCAATTCGCCGTCGTCGATGCCGGCGCAAATAGAGTACGAGCGGCGCAGGTCGGCGCCATCGACTTCGGTGCGCAACGTAAGGTACTGGCCCTGGTTGAAGGCGAACACATCGCGCAGATCGGGCGGCACGTCGAAGGAGACAATCACGGCTTCTTCGGTGTCGGGCTCGATGCGGCGCACGCGCAGCGGATGGAAGAGAGCGGAGGCGCTCATCGCGCCTGCCCGGCCGCCCGAAGGGCGCGATGCGCCCCCTCGGGGGGCAGCGAACGAAGTGAGCGTGGGGGCTTCATAAGGGTTTGAAGTGCTCGAAGGGTTCGCGGCAATCGAGGCAGCGGTAGAGCGCCTTGCAGGCTGTCGCGCCAAAGGCTGACAGGCGTTCGGTGCGTGCGCTGTTGCAGCGCGGGCAAGCGACGCGGCGCACGATGTGAATCGTTGACTCGCCGACAAGGTGCCCCGGCGGTGCGATGCCGTACTCGCGCAGCTTGCGCTTGCCTTCGTCACTGATCCAGTCGGTGGTCCAGGCCGGCGCCCAACGCGTCTTGATGCGAACCGGGCCGAGCGGCTGCAATGCGGCGAGGACATCGGCTTCGATCGCTTCGGTGGCCGGGCAACCGCTGTAGGTGGGCGTCAACGTCACTTCGAGCGCGCCGTCACCAGCTTCGACGACATCACGCACGATGCCGAGATCGAGCACCGACAGCACCGGCACCTCCGGGTCGAGCACATCGGCCAGCGCGCGCCACGCCGCATCGGTGCGAGGCGCAACAGCCGCGTCGCTCACCACACACCCCCGGGAAACGCGCGGTGCAAAAACAGCATCTCGGCCAGCAGCCGCCCCATGTGCTCGCTGTGCCGGCCGCGCTTGCCGTCGCTGCGAAACGCGCTGTCGGCAGGCAGCGCCATGGCGGCTTCTTGCAGCACGGCGGAGACATCGGCGCGCCAGGCTTCTTCGAGCGCGCTCCAGGCGGGGCCGAGTGCTTGCGATTGCGCATCGAGATCCGTCTCATCGGCATCGAACAACTCGGCGCAATACGGCCACGCGCGTTCGAGCGCGATCGACATGCGGCGCGCCGATTCGTCCGTGCCATCGCCCAGACGCACCACCCAATCGGCCGCATGCTCGCGGTGGTAGCGCGCTTCCTTGACCGCCTTGCCGGCGATCGCCGCCAACTGCTCGTCGCTCGACGCCGCCAATCGCTGCCACATCAGCAGCGCCCATGACGACAACAGAAAGTTGCGCAGAACGGTGAAAGCGAAGTCGCCCTTCGGCAACTCGGCCAGCGTGACATTCAAGAACTCGCGCTCTTCACGCAGGTAAGCCAGCTTGTCTTCTTCGCCGACATGCGACAGCAGCGCGCGCGCTTGGCCAAGCAGGTCGAGCGCCGTGTTGGCCAGCGCGATGTCTTCTTCGAGCACCGGCGCGTGGCCACACCACTCGGAGAGCCGGTGCGACCAGATCAGGCAGGTGTCTGCCAATCGCAGAATGTATTTGTCTTTGCTCATCACATGTGGTTCACAGACTCGGGCAACTCATAGAACGTCGGATGCCGATAGACCTTGTCGGCCATCGGATCGAAGTACATGTCCTTGTCGGCCGGGTCGCTGGCGATGATCTGGTCGCTGCGCACGACCCAGATGCTCGTGCCCTCTTGCCGGCGCGTGTAGACGTCGCGCGCCAGTTGGATCGCTGCCTTGTCATCCGGCGCGTGCAGGCTGCCGCAATGCTTGTGGTCGAGGCCGGCCTTGCTGCGGACAAAAACTTCCCACAGCGGCCATTCCTGGTTCGTGCTCATGCAGCCTCCTTGACCGCGCGCTTGCGCTCATGGACGAGCGCCGCCTCGCGCACCCACGCGCCCTCTTCCCAGGCGCTCACGCGCGCCGCGAGCCTTTCCCGATTGCACGGCCCGTCGCCACCGACGACACGCCAGAACTCGCTCCAGTCGATCGCGCCGAAGTCGTGCTGACCGCGCGCTTCGTTCCACTTCAGATCCGGGTCCGGCAGCGTCACACCCAGCACCTTGGCCTGATCGACGCAGGCATCGACAAACTTCTGCCGCAAGTCGTCGTTGCTGTTGCGCTTGATGCCCCAGCGCATCGACTGTTCGCTGTGCGTGCTCTCGCCGTCGGGCGGGCCGAACATCATCAGGCTCGGCCACCACCAGCGGTTGACCGCGTCCTGCACCATGTCTTTTTGCGCAGCCGTGCCCTTGCTCATCATCGTCAGCAACGACTCGAAGCCCTGCCGTTGATGGAAGCTCTCTTCGCGGCAAACCCGCACCATCGCCCGCGCATACGGCGCGTACGAGCAGCGGCACAGCGGCACCTGGTTCATGATCGCCGCGCCATCGACCAGCCAGCCGACGACGCCGACGTCGGCCCAACTCAGCGTCGGGTAGTTGAAGATCGAGCTGTACTTGGCCTTGCCTGAGTGCAGCGCACCCTGCAGCTGGTCGCGGCTGGTGCCGAGCGTCTCGGCCGCGGCATACAGGTACAGGCCGTGCCCGCCCTCGTCCTGCACCTTGGCGAGAAGAATCGCTTTGCGTTTCAAGGTCGGCGCGCGCGTGATCCAGTTGCCTTCGGGCAGCATGCCGACGATCTCGCTGTGCGCATGCTGGCTGATCTGGCGCACCAGCGTCTTGCGGTAATGCTCGGGCATCCAATCCTTGGCCTCGATGAACTCGCCGGCGTCGATGCGGGCGTCGAAGCGCTGCTGCAGCGCGGTGTCTTCGAGCGCGCTGCGCTCTTCCTTCGGCATCGTGTCCATCGCTTGGGTGTACATCTAGGGCTCCTTTATTTGGGTCGCTTGTCGATCACGCGCCGCGCCTTGCCGACCAGCGTGCGTTCGATCGAATTCGGCGCGCCGACGCTCACCGTGGCACTGACGCCGATCAAGGTTTTGATGCGTTCGCGCAGCGCGTTCGACACCGCCGCGCGGTCGCCCTGCGCGTGCGCCGGCAGCAGCTCGCACAGCACCTGCAATTCGTCGAGCAGCCCCTGCCGCGTGACCACCAACTGGTACTGGCCCGACAGTTGGCCGTGCTGCAGCACCAGCTCCTCGATCTGCGTCGGGAAGACGTTGACGCCGCGGATGATCAGCATGTCGTCGCTGCGGCCGACGATCTTGCCCATGCGGCGCATCGAGCGCGCGGTCGGCGGCAACAGGCGTGTCAGGTCGCGCGTGCGGTAGCGGATGACGGGCAAGGCTTCCTTGGTCAACGTCGTGAAGACGAGCTCGCCTTCGCTGCCCTCGGGCAACACCTCGCCGGTTTCAGGGTCGATGATCTCGGGGAAGAAATGGTCTTCCCAGATCACCGGGCCGTCCTTGGTCTCGATGCATTCGCTGGCGACGCCGGGGCCCATCACTTCGGACAGGCCATAGATGTCCACAGCGTCGATACCCGCACGCACCTCGATGTCGTGCCGCATCGCCTCGGTCCACGGCTCGGCGCCGAAGATGCCGACCT
>JANMHY010000968.1:0-3191 GCA_031375525.1 Burkholderiales bacterium | reverse complement strand
CGCGGAAGCCACGTCGACGACTGTCATGTCATCGGACAAACCGTTGACGACGTAGAGCCGCGCTTCGGCCTTGTCGAGCGCCACATTCCAGACGCGCTTGCCGGCCAGCACCATCTGCGTGACCTTGCGCTGCGCGACATCGACGAAGGCGACGTGATTGGCGCGGCCCATGCCGACGAAGGCGCGCTTGCCGTCCTTCGTCATGACGATGCCGACCGGCGTGATGTCCTGTTCGCGCGCACCCGGCAGCGCGAACTTGATCGTGTGGATCACGCTGTGGTCTTTGGTGGCGATGATGCTCACGCTGGCGTCGAGCTCGTTGGTGACCCAGAGCTCGGCCCCGTCGGGCGTGATCGCCATGCGCCGCGGCCGCTTGCCGACCTTGATGTTGTGCAGCACCTTGGCCGTGGCCACATCAACGACATGAACCATGTTGGCCACTTCGGACGTCACATAGACCAGCTTGCCGTCGGCGCTGACCTTGACGCCTTCGGGTTCCTTGCCCACCGGCACCTGCTGCGTCATCTTGCCGCTGGCGATGTCGACAAAACCGAGCGCGCCTTCGTCTTCCATCGACACGTAGAGCGTCTTGCCGTCGGGCGAGAGGTCGAAGGCTTCCGGGTCGTCGCCGAGCGGCACACGCTTGATGCTCTTGCGCGTGGCCACGTCGATCAGGTCGGCCGCGTGCGATTCGCCGCAAGCCACCAGCAACTGCTTGCCGCCGGGCAGGAGCTGCATGTGGCGCGGCCGCTTGCAGGTCGGCACCGTGGCTTGCACGGTGAGCGTGGCGGCGTCGATCACGGCCAGCGCGTTGTCTTTTTCGCTCGACACCCAGACGGTGGGCTGCGCCAGCGCGCTGCCGGCGAACAACAGGGCGACAAGAGCTTTCATGCGACGGCGGTCTCCTTGCGTGTGGTGCGTTGAATGAACCCGGATTCGAGCGTTGCGCCGCCGAGTGCGGTGGTGACTTCTGGCGGCGTGCCGTCGGCCATGAGTTTGCCTTGATGCAGGACGAGCACGCGGTCGGCCTGCAACGCCTCTTCGACCAGGTGCGTGGCCCACAGCACCGTCGTGTTGCGCGCGGCGACGTCAGCGCGCAGGGCGGCCAGCAGGTCGCGGCGCGAGGCCGGGTCGAGGCCGACGCTGGCCTCGTCCATCAGCAGCACCGCGGGCCGGTGCAACAGCGCGCGCACGAGTTCGACCTTGCGCCGGTTGCCGCCGGAGAGTTCGCGCACGGCGCGCTCGAGATCCTTGGCGATGCCGAGCGCGCTGCAGCCTTGTTCGATGCGCTCATCCGTGACCGCGCGCGGCAAGCCGTGCAGCGCGGCATGGAAACGCAGATTGCGCTCGACCGAGAGGTCGAGGTCGAGCGACGATTGCTGGAAGACGACGCCGAGTGCAGCCAGTGCAGCCACCGGCTGCTTGCGGATCGAATGGCCGGCGATCTGCGCCTCGCCGCCGTCAGCGGCGAACAGGCCGGTGAGGATCTGGAACAGCGTCGATTTGCCGGCGCCGTTGGGCCCGAGCAGCGCGGCAAAACATTGCGGTGCGATGGCCAGCGTGAGGCCATCGAGCGCAGTGCGTTGGCCGTAGCGCTTGGTCAGATCCTTCAGTTCAATCGCGAAACTCACAACTCGAACTCCATCGCCCCTTGTGCGCACTCGATGCCGCAGGCGGCGAACAGCGAGCGGTCGCTGCCGTTGGCGTCGAGCAGCAGTTTGCGCGGACTGGCCACACCCGCCAGCCGGTCGAGCCAACGGGTGTTGGAGCCGTGCGGCGCCCGGTCGATGATCACGCAATCGGCATCCTTCATCCAGTCGAGCATCGAGTCGAACGCCGCCGAGTCGAGGCTCGCGCCGTGGACGATGAACAGGCGCGAGCGCGAGCGCTCGTCGCGCACCGCCAGCGCGATGCGTTCGCCGGTGGCGGCGTCGCCGGTCGTCAGCGCGGTGAAGACCAGCGTCGGCAAACGCTCGACCGTGAAGTCGGCCGCGCGCTGCTCGCCGGCCACTGGGATCAGGTGCCATTGCACGCCGCAGAACTGCTGCAGCACCGGCAGCAGCGGCAGCGTCAGCGTCAGGTGTTCGAACACGGCCGGCGTGGCATAGAGGTCGATCGGCGCACCGTCGCGCAGATCGAGCAGGCCGCTGACCTGATCGCGCTGCATGCCGGTCAACACCCCGGTGGCGTCGTCGTCGTGGCGAGCCATGCCGCGCGCGGCATCGACGCGGCACCAAGCGTTATCGTCGTCGCCGTGGCCGGGCGATAGCATCAGCGACGGCATGCGCTGTGCTTGATCGGCGCTCGCACCGTGCACGCGCAGCTTCATGCAGCGACCGCCTTCCACCCTTGCAACTGAGCCCCCAAGGGCCGGGCTCGCCCGACCCGGCCCCCCGTGGGGGCGCAAGAAAACTTGGGGCGGCCCGGCGTTTTCTCGAGAGGAATCTGTTTGTCGTTCGTCTTCATGCGCATGCAAGACCCGGGTGCAAGACACGTGCCGCCAGACTGGCGGGCCGCCCATGCGCCTTTCGACGCATCTTGTGCCAGTGGGACGCAAACGCGTTCAAGACTGAAACAGGGAATACCCGTGGCGGTGCGGTGCATGGTGTTGTGCGTGGCTGCGTTGCTGCCGAGCGTGACGTTCGCCTGCGGCGCCAATGCACCGCGCCTCGAACCCTGGCCGACCGCAATCGACGTGTGGTGGGTGCATGGCGAGCGTGGCGATGCCGACGCGAACAACCGCGGCGTGGTCTCCAACGTGCTGATCGTGCGCGAAGGGCGGCGCGTCTGGGCTGTCGGCAGTGGCCCGTCGCCGGCCTTCGGCCGCGCGCTGGGTTGCGTGGTCCGGCGCGCGCTCGGCCACACCATCACCGCCGTCATCAGCCCCTGGCCGCATCCCGAACTCGTGCTCGGCGCGGCCGGCCTGCCGCAGGCGCGGCATTGGGCGCATGTCGATGTCGCCGATGCGATGCGCCGGCAGTGCGCGCGCTGCGTGATGCGTTTGCGGCAGCGTCTGGGTTCGGCGGCGGCGGACCTCGGGCCTGCACGTGGCCGCGTGCGATTGCCCGAGCGCTGGTTGCGCGGAACCAGCGGCCAGCTCGGTCCGCTCGACTGGTGGCGACTCCAGCGCGCGCCGGGCGTGCCAGTCACCGCATGGCAGGTGCGCCGCAGCGGCGCGCTGACGGCGCATG
>JANMHY010000930.1:0-1848 GCA_031375525.1 Burkholderiales bacterium | reverse complement strand
GCCCAGTACAACGCCGGCTGGTAGCTGACCTTGATTTCGGTGAGCTGCTGCGCGGAGGCAGCGCCGCCCACGAGCAACGAGGTGGCGAGAACAGCGGCGCGCAAATCAAACAATTGGAACTTCATGACAGATCTCCTGGTGAGTGAAAGTGGATTCAATGTTCGTCGCCGAGCTGCTGCTCGCGCAGCAGCTTCCAGACATGGGTGCGCAGGTGCACGAAGCTCGGCAGGTCCATCACGTCTTCGATGCGCTTGTGCTGGTCCCAGTCCTCGGCTTCGCGGATGGTCTTCACATCGATGACTTCACGGATCGTGCCCGGCCGGCGCGACATGACGACGATGCGATCGGCCAGGTACACCGCCTCTTCGACGGCATGCGTGATGAACAGCACCGTGCGCGGGTTCTTGCGCGCCAGGCGCACCAGCTCTTCCTGCATGACGACGCGCGTCTGCGCATCGAGCGCGCCGAAGGGCTCGTCCATCAGCAGCACCTTCGGGTCGAGCACGTAGGCGCGCGCGATCGCGACGCGCTGCTGCATGCCGCCCGACAGTTGGTGCGGGTACGCCTGCTCGTAGCCGCCGAGGCCCATCAGCGCAATGATCTGATCGATGCGGCGCTTGCGTTCGGCCGCATCGACCGACAGCGAGCGCAGGCCGAACTCGATGTTGTCCCAGACCGTTTTCCACGGAAACAGCGCGAAGGCCTGGAAGACCACGGCGCGATCGGGGCCGGGCTTTGTGACGACCTCACCATCGACGCGAACCTGCCCGCCGGTCGGATGCTCCAGCCCTGCCGCCATGCGCATGCACGTCGTCTTGCCGCAGCCCGACGGCCCGACGATGGCAACGAACTCGCGGTCCTTGACTTCGAGATTGATGTCTTGCAGCGCGACGAAATCTTTGCCGTTCTGGTGGAACACGCGCTGCACGTTCTGGAACTGGATGATGGCCATGCCTGTCCTGCAAACTTCCGCTACAAACCCCTGCGCTTTTCGATCACGAGCTGCACGCGCCGCAAGGCCACGTCGATCAGCAGGCCGACGATGCCGATGGCGACCATGCCGCACATCACCGTCGTGGTGGACACCGCCGCCTGCCCCTTGACCATCATGTTGCCGACGCCGCTGGCGGCGACGATCAGCTCGGCGCCGACGAGCGACTGCCAGCCGAGCCCGGCCGAGATGCGCAAGCCCGCCACGATGGAAGGCACGGCCGCCGGCAGCAACACCTCGGTCATCGAGCGCCACGCGCTCACGCCCAACATCTGCGAAGCCTCGATGTACTTGCGATCGACCTGCTTGGCGCCGCGGTAGGTGTTGATCAGCACCGGCGGGAAGGCGCCCATGAAGATGATCAGCACCGGCCCACCGATGCCCGTGCCGAACCACAACGCGGCAAACGGCACCCAGGCGATCGGCGCGACGAAGCGCACCGCCTCGAAAGCCGGCGAGACGACACGATCGACCCACTTGAACCACGCCATCAGCAAGCCGAGCGGAATGCCGACCAGCACCGCCAGGCCGAAGCCCATCAGGAAACGCTGCAAGCTCGCCAGCAGATGCTCTTGCAGCGTGTGACCGGCAAACGGCTCGACCAGCAGTTGCGCAAAGCGCGTGACGACTTCCCAGGGCGCCGGCAAGAAGGTGCGCGAGGTGATGCCCGACAACGCAGCGACGGTCCACAGCACGAAGAAGCTCAACGCACCGGCGACGGACAAGCGCCAGAAGCTCGCGGGTTCGAGACGCGGCCCGATCATGTCAGTGGATCCGTCGCACTTTCCGCATTGATCGCGATTGGCCCGAGGGCGGTGCGGCGCCCGCGCTCATGCTGGAGTACCAGAAATCGCTCG
>JANMHY010000915.1:0-2613 GCA_031375525.1 Burkholderiales bacterium | reverse complement strand
AGCGCTGCTCGACACGCTGCGTCGTGCGCACCACGCCGAGGTCTTTCGCACGCTGGTACGCGATGTCGAGGGCCGCTTGACGGTCGAGCAGGTGGCCGACGACCTGTCGGCGCTGGCCGACGCGGTGCTCGAATGCACCTTGCGCTGGGCCTGGATGCAGTTGAAGCAGCGCCACCGCGACGCGCCGCAGTTTGCGATCGTCGCCTACGGCAAGCTCGGCGGCAAGGAGTTGGGCTACGGCAGCGACCTCGATGTCGTCTACGTTTTCGACGACTGCGACGAGCCCGACAGCGACCGCGCCATCGAGGTCTATGCCGCCTTCGTGCGCCGGCTGATCACCTGGCTGTCCGTGCGCACCGCCGCCGGCGAGCTGTTCGACATCGACACCGCGCTGCGCCCCAACGGCAACTCGGGGCTGCTGGTGACGTCGATCACGTCGTTCGAGCAGTACCAGCGCGGCCGCGGCAGCAACACGGCGTGGACCTGGGAGCACCAGGCGCTGACGCGCGCGCGCTGCTGCGCCGGGCCGTCGGCGTTGGCGGCGCGCATCGAGGCCGTGCGCAAGGAGGTGCTGGCCGCACCACGCGACGCTGCCGCGCTGCGCACCGAGGTGCTGGCGATGCGCGGCAAGGTGCGTGCGGCGCGACCCGTGAAGTCCGGCCTGTTCGACGTCAAGCACAGCGCCGGCGGCATGATGGACGCCGAGTTCGCGGTCCAGTACCTGGTGCTCGCGCATTCGTCGGCCCACCCTGAACTGCTCGACAACGTCGGCAACATCGCGCTCTTGCAGCGCGCCGAAGCGGTCGGTCTGCTGCCGCTGGGCAGCGGCGTGGCCGCTGCCGACGCTTACCGCGAGCTGCGCCGCGCGCAGCACAGCGCGCGGCTCGATGAACGACCGACGCAGTTCCCGATCGAAGCGCTGGCCGCACAGCGCGACGCCGTGCTGGCGCTGTGGCGAGCGGTGTTCGGCGAGCCGCCTGCGTGACGCGGGGCGCGTGGTGGTGGCTGGCGATGACGGCGTTGCTCGCTGCTGCCGCGGCGGCGCTTTGGTCGGCGGCGCGCGAGCTGCTGGCCTGGCAACCGGCGCATGCGCTCGACGAGCCGTGGCGCGCATGGAGCGCCGCCTTCGTGCACTGGACACCGTGGCACCTCGGCGCGAATCTGCTGGGATGTACTGTCGTGGCCGCGTTCGGCGTCGCCGCGCGCGTGCCGGCACGCGCCACGGTGGCGTGGCTCGTCGCCTGGCCGCTGTCGCATGCCGCACTGATGCTGCAACCGGCGTTGACGAGCTATGGCGGCTTGTCGGGCGTGTTGCATGCGGGCGTGTCGATTGCCGCGTGGCATCTGTTGCACCATGACACGGGCCGACGGCGCTTGATAGGCGCTGCGGTGATGGCCGGCCTCGCCGTCAAGCTGCTGCTCGAAAAGCCGTGGGGCTCGCCGACGCAGCAGGTCGCCGGCTGGGACTTCCCGGTCGCGCCGTTGGCCCACGCCACTGGTGCGATCGCCGGGTTGTTGTGCGCGATGCTGCTCGACACCGCAGCGAAAGCGCGGCGATGAGCGCCACGGCTGCGCGCCGCGAGCACCTCGACGCGCTGGCCATCGGCCTGCTCGTCACGTGCTGTGCGTTGTGGGGTCTGAACCAGGTCGCGGCCAAGGTGGCGCTGGCCGAGGTGCCGCCACTGACGCAGGCCGCGCTGCGCTCGGCGGGCGCTGCGCTGCTCGTGCTGGGCTGGGCCAAGGCGCGTGGCATGACGCTGTTCGAGCGCGACGCAACGCTGCGCGGCGGGCTCGTCGCCGGTGCGCTGTTCGCCGGCGAGTTCGCCTGCATCTTCATCGGCCTGCAGTTCACGAGCGCGTCGCGCATGGTGGTCTTCATCTACCTGGCGCCGTTCGTCGTCGCCCTGGGCATGCCGTTGATCGCGCGCGGCGAACGTTTGAGCGCGTTGCAATGGCTCGGCCTGGGCGCGGCCTTTGCCGGCGTCGCCGGGGCGTTTGCCGAAGCCTTCTCGCCGAGCGCTGCCGCGCCGCCGCGGCAGTGGCTCGGCGATGCGCTCGGCGTGACTGCCGCGCTGCTCTGGGGTGCGACCACGCTGGCCATCCGGGCCACGCGGCTGTCGACCGCGTCGGCGGAAAAGACGCTGCTCTACCAGCTCACGGTGTCGGCTGCCTTGCTCGCGCTGGCCGCGCCGCTGGCCGGCGAGTCTTGGCCGCTGCGCTGGAGCGGATTGGCGCTCGGCTCGCTGGCCTTTCAGACGGTGATCGTCACCTTTGCCAGCTACCTGGCCTGGTTCTGGCTGATGCGCCACTACCCGGCCACACGCATCTCGGCCTTCGTGCTGCTGACGCCGGTGTTCGGCCTGGCGGCGGGCGTGACGCTGCTCGGCGAGCCGCTGACGCTGCGGCTGGTCGTTGCGCTGGTCGCGGTCGTGCTCGGTCTGCTGCTGGTGAACCGGCGCTAAGCTGCGCCCTCCAAGTCGAAGTAGGCATGACAGTCACCCATCACCCCCTTCACAGATCCGTACGTGCGGCACTACCGCATACGGCTCCTGCCTTGGGTCGTGACGATCAGACGCTGGTTCGGGTAAGGGTGGCAGATGCGTGGGGAGGGCA
>JANMHY010000881.1:0-6957 GCA_031375525.1 Burkholderiales bacterium | reverse complement strand
GGCGGCGCTCTTCACGGCGACGGTCCCCACGGCGATGCGCTGTTGGCGATGGGCGTGTCGATGCGCGACGCGATGGTGGCCGACCTGCTGCAAGTGCCTGGCTGCCAGGTCAGCGCCGCCACTTGTGCTCGCGCCCCTGTGCTGCCGCCAGGCGCCGTCGCGGTGCAGGCGCTGGCCGGCGAATCGGTGACGGCCTTCGTCGCCCGCCAGGCCGCCATGCACGATGCGGTCTGGCTCGTCGCGCCGGAGACGGGCGGCCTGCTCGCCCAGTTGCACGGCGCGGTGCCGGCAGAGCGCTGGCTGGGCTGCGATGCGGCGTCGATCGCCGTCGCCAGCAGCAAGCGCGCCACCACCGAGTGTCTGACCGCGCACGGCGTGCCGACACCGCTGGCGTTCGCCGGCGACGCGGCGACGCGCCGCTGGGTCACCAAACCCGACGACGGCGCAGGGGCTGCCCAGACGCAGGTGCACGCCGACCTGAGCGCAGCCCGCGACCATGCCGGCGTCTCGTTGCTGATCGAGCCCTGGGTCGAAGGCGCGGCGATGAGCCTGTCGCTGCTGTGCAAGCCGGGGCGCTTCGAGTTGCTCTGTGTGAACCGGCAGCAGATTGCCATCGACAAGCAGGGCCGCGTCTCGTTCGAGGGCGTCGCCGTGGACCGCGAAGCGTCGGCCAGCGGCGCCTTCGAGCGCGTGGCGCGCGACGTGGTGCAGGCGATCCCCGGGCTGCGCGGCTTCGTCGGCATCGATCTCGTCATGCACGAGACCCGCGGGCCCGTGGTGATCGAAGTCAACCCGCGCGTCACTTGCGCCTACGTCGGACTTTCGGCCGCGCTCGGCCGCAACCTCGCCGCGGAGTTGATAGATGCGTGAGCACCCCATCGTCGGCTGGGACATCGGCGGCGCGCATGTCAAGGCGAGTCTGCTGCGCGGCGGCGAAGTGATCGACGCGGCGCAATGGCCCTGCCCGCTGTGGCAAGGGCTCGAGCACCTGCACGCGGCGCTGGCCGCAGCGCAGCAGCGCTGGCCGGCGCTGCCGCACGCCGAGCACGCGGTGACGATGACCGGCGAAATGGTCGATCTGTTCGCTGACCGCGAAGACGGCGTGCAGCGTATCGCCGCCGCACTGGCGCAAACGTTCGCGCCCCACACGCTGCACTTCTTCGCCGGCGATGCCGGCTGGTGCGGCCACGATCAGGTGGCGGCGCAGTGGCGGCACGTGGCCTCGGCCAACTGGTTGGCGACTGCCCTGCACTGCGCGATGCAAGTCGGCGAAGGCGAGGCGTTGCTGATCGACATCGGCAGCACCACCACCGACATCATTGCGCTGCGCCGCGGCCACGTGCTGACCACCGCGCGCACCGACGCCGAGCGCCTGGCCAGCGGCGAGTTGACGTATCACGGCGTCGTGCGCACGCCGCTGTGCGCGCTGGCGCAACGCATCGCCTGGTGCGGCCGCGAGCACAACGTGATGAACGAGTTCTTCGCCACCACGGCCGATGTCTATCGCCTCACCGGCGAGCTCGACGCCGCGCACGACCAGGCCGCCAGCGCCGACAACGCCGCAAAAGACGCGCCGGCGACGCGCCAACGCCTGGCCCGCATGATCGGCCTCGACGCGCGCGACGGCACGGCCGAGGACTGGTCGGCCTTTGCGCGCGAATGGAAGCGCCACCAGTTGCAGGCGCTGCACAGCGAAGTCGAGCGCGTGCGGCAGTTGCACGGCCTGGCCGACGACACGCCGCTGATCAGCTCCGGCTGCGGTGACTTCCTCGTGCGCGAGCTCGGCGCAAACGTCCTTGGCTATGCGAGCGATGTGGCGCGCATGTCGGCGCAGGCGCTGCCGCACGCCGCACGCTGGGCGCAGGTCTGTGCGCCGAGCGTGGCCGTGGCCACGCTCTGGTCCTGCGAGCCGAACTGACATGTGGGTCGTCAAACTCGGTGGCAGCCTGACGGGCGATCCGCTGTTGCCGCAGTGGCTGGCGCTGCTGGCGCAACTCGGCGGCGGTCGCGTCACCGTCGTTTGCGGCGGCGGGCGCTTTGCCGACGAAGTGCGGCATGCGCAAGCGCTGTGGCAGTTCGACGATGTGGCGGCGCACAACATGGCGGTGCTGGCAATGGCGCAGAACGCGCACATGGCGCATGGTTTGAACCCGCAGCTGCATCTGGCCAGCAGCGAGGCCGACATCCGGCGCGTGCTCCATGGCGGCCATACGGCCGTGTGGCTGCCGATGGAATGGATGCGCACGCAGACCGATGCGCTGGCCAACTGGGAGGTCACCGCCGACAGCATGGCCGTGCATCTGGCGCGTCAGCTCAATGCCGAGCGCCTGGTCATGGTCAAGTCATGCGCCATCGACGGCTCGGCGACGCTGGCCCAGTTGAGCCAACAAGGCGTGCTCGACCGGCGCTTCGCAGCGATGGCCGCCGGCGCCGCCTTCCCGATCAGCATCGTTCACAAGAGCGCGCTGGACTCCGTGCGCTCAATGCTGATCGGCACGGCCGGGCAAATGGATATGCACTGATTTGGAGTCGCGTTCGTTCGCGCAGGAGTGGCGGGCTGCAAGCGACCCCATGCAAAGGCCTATCATCCAACGGCCGCAGAGAGCCTCCGCGATGCACAGCGACCACGCACCGACATCCCTCTCCTGGCCCGGCTTCGTGCTCGATCTCGAACGGTTTGAGTTGCGCGACGCTGCGGGCCTGCGCGTGGCGCTGCGCCCGCAGGCCTTCACCGTGTTGCGCCATCTGGCGCAACGGGCCGGCCAAATCGTCACGAAAGACGAGCTGATGCAGGCGGTATGGCCGGGCCGGGTCGTCACCGACGACAGTCTGGTGCAATGCATCAAGCTGATCCGCCATGCGCTCGGCGACGGCCAGCGGCGCATTCTGCAGACCGAGCCCAAGCGCGGCTACCGGCTCGCGTCGGCGGTGCCGGCCGCGAGTGAAGCGACGCCTGTGACTGAATTCCACCAAGTCATCCGCTTCGCGACGTCATCGGATGGCGTGCGCATCGCTTACGCGACCAGCGGCGACAGCGGGCCGCCGCTGGTGCGAGCGGCACACTGGATGACGCATCTGGAATGGGATTGGCGCAACGACGTCTATGGTCCCTGGATTCAGGGGCTGTCGCGGCGCTACCGCTTGCTGCGCTACGACGGTCGCGGCTGCGGCTTGTCCGACCGCGGCATTGCGATGGGCACGCTCGACGACGAAGTCCGCGATCTGGCGACTGTCGTCGATGCCGCGGGCTTGCAGCGCTTTGCGCTGTTCGGACGCTCGCAGGGCAGCGCGATCTCGATCCGCTATGCAGCCCTGAACCCCGATCGGGTCAGCCATCTGGTGCTTGCCGGCGGCTTTGCCCGCGGCTGGATGAAGCGCGGCGAGAGGCCGCCCGACGCGCAGCGGGCCCGTGCCTACTGGCAACTGATCGAACATGGCTGGGCGCAGAACAACGCAGCGTTCCATCAGCTGCTCACATCGGAGATGTTTCCCGGCGCCAGCGCGGACCAGCGGCAGGCCTTCATGACGATGCAGCGCGTGGCCTGCACGCCGCAGGATGCGGTGCGGCTCGCTCGCATGATGGCGCAGTACGACGCGTCGGACGACCTGGCTCGCGTGCAATGTCCGACATTGGTGCTGCACAGCCCGGACGACGTCTGTGTGCCTTTCGAGCAGGGTCGGCTGATCGCCTCGGCGATTCGCGGCGCGCGGTTCGAGCCTTTTGCCAGCGTCAATCACATCCCGCTGCCCGGCGAGCCCGCGTTCGACGACGTCAACCGGTTGATCGACGAGTTTCTGCTGCCGCAGGCCGCGGTGCACAAGCTCGGCGGGCCGTCCGCCCGCCCCGCGCTGCGCACCGTTCAGACAAGCCGCGAGCCGCGCGCAGCAACCGCTGCGCCGCGCAGCTAACGCTGATCGGGCAGCGAGGCGAGAGCCCGATCAGGAATCTTCGGCAAGGTTTCGGCTGGCGCTCAGGACGCGCCGCCGGGCATGAACTATCTTGAAAGCATGGACAACGGAGGTTTGCCATGCAAGCCAAGCTCAGTCTCATCGCCACAGGGGCACTCGCGTCGATCGCCAGCGCCGCCGCGGCGCAGGACCTGGTCGTGCGCATCGCGCATGTCGCACCGCTGTCTGGTGCGCAGGCGGCCTACGGTAAGGACAGCGAGAACGGCGTGCGCATGGCGCTCGACGACCTGAATGCGAAAGGCATTGCGATCGCTGGCAAGAAGGCGCAATTCGTGTTGGTCGCCGAAGACGACGCGGCCGACCCCAAGCAAGGCACCGCAGTGGCAACGCGGCTGTGCGATGCAAAGGTCAATGGCGTCGTCGGGCACTTCAATTCCAGCACGGCGATTCCAGCGTCGGCGATCTACCACCAGTGCGGTATCCCGAACATCACGGCAACGGCAAGCAATCCCAAGCTGACGCAGAACGGATATCGCACCACGTTTCGCATGTACGCCAACGACAACGCGCTGGGTGCGGTACTGGCGCAGTTCGCAGCCGCTAACCTTGGCGCGAAGAAGGTGGCGATCATCGATGACCGAAGCGCCTACGGGCAGGGCATTGCCGAAGCATTCAAGAAGACGGCACTGGCGCGCGGCATCGCCGTCGTCGACGAACACTACACGCAGGACAAGGCAACGGACTTTGCGGCCATCCTCACCGCCATCAAGGCAAAGAACCCGGACGCGGTGTTCTTCGGCGGAATGTACTCACAGGCGGCCCCCATGCTGCGGCAGATGGAGCAGGCAGGCTTGTCCAAAGTGAAGTTCCTTGGCGGCGACGGCATCTGCTCGACGCAGCTCGCCGAACTGGCCGCCAACGCACCCTTGCTGGCCAATGTGGTCTGCGCCACGGGCGGCACGGCGTTCGAAAAGATGCCGGCCGGCGCGGCATGGAAGCAGCGCTATGACGCGAAATTCCCGAACCAGTACCAGCTTCCATCGCCCTACACCTACGACGCGACGATGGTGCTCGTCGATGCGATGGTGCGGGCGGGTTCAGCCGATCCCGCCGTCTATGCGCCCCAACTGTTCAAGACCGACTACCAAGGCATTGCGGTCAAGGTCGTGTTCGATTCGAGCGGCGAGCTGAAGGACCCGGGATTTACCTTGTTCACCTACCGCGACGGGCAGCGCGTGACGATCGGCGAATGACCTCGCCTCTATCCGAATGAAAGCGAATCCGCATCAGTTGCGCGCACTGCCTGGGCCAGCAGGTGCAGGCGCTGCGGGTCGAGCGCGCTGCTGCGGTCACCGCTGCACACCGCGGTGCGAAAGCCGGCGAAGTCGGGCGACAGTGCGGCGAGCCGCGGCAGGTGCTCGATGCGCAGCGCACCGGCGAGCCCGCACATCAGCGATGCGGCGCGCGCGCTGTCGATGAAGTGCTGCAGCGCCAACATCGGTGCACAGTCGAACAAGCTGCCGGCGCTTTTGTCGGCGGTGTCGACCATCAACCCCGCAAAGCCGAGGCCCGCGGCGTGGCTGACGAGCGCGGCATCGAGACCCCGGTCGGCGATCAGCACCGGCACCACCGGCTGGCCGCAAGCGGCAAGCATCGTCAGGACATCGCGCGCCGCTGCGTTGCGTTCAACGCCGACCTTGACGAGGTCCACACCGCAGTCGGCAACGCGCCGCACAGCGTCGGCGATGTCCTTCGGCTGGTCTCCGATCGTGGCGCTGACCGGCAGGCCGAAGCCGCGCAGCGCGGCGACGCAGTCGCGGATCGTGGTCAGTGGCAGCGCACCCAGCGCGCCGTGGCGCGGCTCCTTCAGGTCGATGACGTCGGCGCCGCCGCGCGCGGCGAGCAGCGCTTCCCGAGCGCTGCGCACGCTGATCAGCAGCTTCATTGCGCTGCTGCCGCGCGATGCGCTGCCACCGCCTCGCGCAGCCAGCCCCAGGCTTCGCGCTCGCCGGGCCCCGCGGTCTTGTCGATGGCGATCTGCAGATAGCCCATCTCGGCGTCGATCTTCTCCGGCGGCAGCATGTGCAGGCGGCTGACCAGCACCGCGCCTTCGATCACCGCCGCCTGCGCGCGATTGAGCCCGGCAAACGGCGCGTGGCGCACGGCGTGCACGCGGTCCAGCTTCAGCACCGGGCGCTGCGCATCGTCGTCGCGCACGGCCAATCGCAACTCGATATGTTCCAGTGCACAAGCCAGCCGCACGCCGGGCACGCGCTCGGCCGGCAGCGTCGGCCACTGCTTGCGGCCGGTGACGCAGCCGGCGAAGACGCGCGTGTCGGTGACGATGTTGAGCACGGCGTGGTTCGTCGACACGATGTTGTCGTGTGTCATCGACGGCTTGAACGGCATCAGCACGATGCGCTCGTCCTGCAAGCGTACGCCCATCGGCGCCACATGCGGCGTGCCGTCGGCGGCGAGCGTGGTGACGACGGTTTCGAAGATCTGGTCGTTCATGGCGCCGCTTTTTTCATCGTCGTGCCGGGCGCACACCAAGCATTCATGTCGTCGGCGTTGCGCTCGGCCGCGCAGCCCCAATCCAGCGGCTGGTCCTGCACATAGCGCTTGCCCAGCCGCCACGCGACCTCGGCATGCGCCAGCTCGACGCCCATGTAGAACGCATGCGATGCGTCGTGCTCCAGACCGAGCTGCGGCCACAACTCGAAGGCGCCCTGCCCGGTGCGAAGGCCGTCGCGGTTATAGACATGCAGGCCCTGCGGCGAGATCTGTACGCGAAAATTCGGGTCGCGCACTTGCGCGGCAGTAGCGGCGATGTCTTCGACGCTGTCCGGGAACGGATGCTTGGCGTGCACCGTCATCAGCGCATCGCTGAGTCCCTTGGGCAGCATGTTGTGGCGCGCCGCCGCATGCATCACGCGCCGCGCGACGTCGGCCTCGCGCACCGCGCGGCGCGCGTGCCGGCGGACCAGCGTGGTCACCACAGCCGCCACCACAAGTTAGGCGGCGAAGGCCAACAGCACCCCGATGATT
>JANMHY010000863.1:0-7079 GCA_031375525.1 Burkholderiales bacterium | reverse complement strand
TCGGCAATACCGGGGGTCAGCCAGTCACCGGCTGGATTGATCGCAAGAGAGTGACCTCTGGCTCGGTGCAGACGCGTCTGGAAATCGCCAAGGCGTCGGCCACTACCGTGATCAACACCCAATTGAACGTATCGTCGCCTGCAGGTGTGCGAGTGGGCTTGAGCGCGTACAACGGCAGCGACGGTGGTGCGCTCAAAGTCGGCATGGCCGACTTCACGACCACGCAGCGCACGGCCATGACGACTGCGATCGCCAATCTGACGGCAGCCAACAGCACGCCGCTGGCCGAGACCTTGGCCGACATTGGGCGCTACATGGCCACGGGGTACAGCGGCAACGTGTCTGCGGGATCGGTCACTAACGTTGCGATCAACAACTTCTTGCGCCAGGACGGCCGTGAGTCGTGCTTGAGCGGCACCAGCTGCGCGACCAGCACCACCGATGGCATTCCTGCCACGCCGGCGACTGGCACAACCACACGACCGATCCAGTACTGGTGTCAACGCAGCTACGCATTCATGATGACCGATGGTCGGCCGCAGTCGGATCAGGCATTCAGCAACAACACCTACCTTCGCGACTACGACGGCGATTGCAGCGGCGTGAACGCAGCCAGCTGCGCACTTGGTGGTGGATTCGATCGAAAGAATCCTCCGCGCAGCTATGAGTCACAAGGCTCGGACTACCTGGACGACGTGTCGAAGGCCTTGTTCGATGTTGACTTGCGACCGAATCTCGTCGCCCCGCCAGGCAAAACGAAAAAGAACAACCTGCGCACCTACACGATCGCCTTCGCTGATGCCGATGCGATCAACGATCCTCTGCTTCAAAGAGCCGCAGACCAGGGTGGCGGCAAGCGAATCAACGCTGAAAGCCAGACCGAACTGACGGCCGCTTTCCGCCAGGTCATCACCGATGCGTTCGCCAACGATGCCGCGGCAGCAGCGGTGGCCGTGTCCAATCCGCAGGTCGCGGGCGGCGACGGCGTGGGCTATGCGTCGAGCTATCGGGCCGGCGAGTGGTACGGCGATCTCTTTGCTTATAGCGTTGACACGTCCACCGGGCTGCAGACCGGTGGCAACCTGTGGTCGCTGAAGACCAACGTCGACGCCATGCCCTTTGCCTTGCGCAAGATCGTCTCGTTCAACGGCTCGGCAGGGCAGGCGTTCACGGCCGCGAACTTCCCGGCGCTGGAAACCTCGGTCGGCATGGTCGACTTCCTGCGTGGCGACCAGTCGAAAGAGGCAGACCTTCCGCCAGGGTTTCGCAATCGCTCGAGTGCGCTCGGCGACATCATCAATGCCGAGCCCGTGGTCGTGAACTACGCCGGCGGGGTGCCGATCATCTTCCAGGGCGCCAACGATGGCATGTTGCACGTGGTTGACGGCCGAACAGCTTCGTCGGTTGCCACCCGCGGCCAGGAGCTGTGGGCGTATGTGCCGCGGCTGGTGCAGGGCTCGTTGACGGACCTGGCCACCCAGGGCTATTCGCACAAGTACTTTGTCGATGCAACACCGGCTGCGGTGGAGGTCACCGGCGTCGGCAGCGTCAGCCGTCTGCTCGTCGGCGGTCTTGGCAAGGGCGGCCGCGGCTTCTATGCGCTGGACATCTCGTCGTACCAGGCCGCCACCGTGGCCGAGGCCGCGAGCAAAGTCCTCTGGGAGTTTGGCCAGGGCCGCGCCAACATGGGCTACAGCTTCGGCAAGCCGCTGATCGTGCGCACGGCGGCGGGCTGGCGTGTGGTCGTCACCTCCGGCTACGACAACGGCACAGCCACGGGCGGCGACGGCCGTGGTTATGTCTGGGTGCTCAACCCCGCCGACGGCAGCGTCCTGGCGACTATCGCGACGGGTGTGGGCACGACGACCAACCCCGCGGGACTGGCTCACCTGAGCTCGATGGCCAATGCCGCGCCGGACGCGTTGACTCGCTACGTCTATGGTGGCGATCTGCTGGGCAACGTGTGGCGCTTCGACCTCAACAACAACAGCGCGACCAAGATCGCGGAAGCGCGCGATGCCACTGGAGCGGTGCAGCCGATCTCGTCGCCGCCGGAAGTGGGTCCGGTCACGGGTAGCAGCGACAAGGTCTTCGTCTATGTCGGCACCGGCCGCTACTTCAGCGAGCAGGACGTGCCGGGCAGCGCTGGCGCCACCGCGGGCGCGACGCAACAACAGAGCCTGTACGCCTACATCGATGACACCGCGCAAGCGTCGCCGACGCTGCCCAATACACGCGGAACCAACGGTGCGTCATGTCCGACAACCGGCGGCAATGGCGCGCTGGTGTGCCAGTCATTCACCTACGTCCCCGCTTCGAACACCTACGACGCGACCACGCACGCCGTGGACACGGCCACCAAGCGCGGTTGGTACCTCGACTGGCCGGCCGACGCCCAGCTGAGCTACGGCCGGGTGATCGGCAAGCCCACACTGACCCGAGGCGGGACCCTGGCGCTCACAGTGAACATTCCGAAGGAGGAACGCTGTCTGCCGGGTGGAAACAGCTGGTTCTTCGCGCTCTATGCGCCCACCGGTGGCGCCGTCCCCAGCTCATCGACCGGGGACACGTACTACAACGGTGCAGGGTCTTTCTTGAGAGGAGCATTGGCGAGCCGGGTCGTGGTTATCACCACCGCCGACGGAACTCGCGGCTTGACTCGTCAGTCGGACGTATCAACTCAGAGTACCCGCATTCGAGAGCGGCCTCCCTGCACAACGTCCACTTGTGCGGGTGACCCGAGCAATCCGCCCGGATCGCCTAGCTGGCGCCGCATCTACTGGCGCACGGTGAACTGACCAGCAAGCCCGCCTCGTGCGGGCTTTTTTGACTCCAGCCTGGGGCTGTTCGCGCTCGTTCGACACCAAGCGGCTCGCAGCATGCACCCCATGCGAGAATCGCCGCCCGAAAGCCTGTCGCAATGAGCGACAGGCGCCCCCGGGCCACTTTGGCGCGATGGGGCAGCCGCGGTTCTCAGCCTCTGACGGATGCCCACCGACGCCCTCATCGAGATCGACCATGTCACCTTCGGCTACGACGCCAGCCGCACGATCCTGGGTGACATTTCGTTGCGCTTCATGCGCGGCAAGGTCACGTCGATCCTCGGCGGTTCGGGCTGCGGCAAGACGACGCTGCTGCGCCTGATCGGCGGCATGGCGGCGGCCAATTCGGGCCGCGTGGACTTCGACGGCGAGCCGATCAACGCACGCGACCGCACGCTGATGCTGCGCCTGCGCCGGCGCATGGGCATGCTGTTCCAGTTCGGCGCGCTGTTCACCGACCTCACGGTGTTCGACAACGTGGCCTTTCCGCTGCGCGAGCACAGCGGCCTGCCCGAGTCGATGGTGCGCGACATCGTGCTGATGAAGCTGCACGCGGTCGGCTTGCGCGGCGCTGCGGGCTTGCGCATCTCGGAAGTCTCCGGCGGCATGGCGCGGCGCGTTGCGTTGGCACGCGCGATCGCGCTCGACCCCGAGCTGATCATGTACGACGAGCCCTTTGCCGGGCTCGACCTGATTTCGATGGGCGTGGCTGCCAACCTCATCCGCAAGCTGAACGATGCCACCGGCGCCACCTCGCTCGTCGTCTCGCATGACGTGCCCGAGTGCATGGCGATCAGCGACTACGTGGTGCTGCTGACCGCGCCCGGCGGGCGCATCGTTGCGCAGGGCACGCCGGCGGAGTTGATGGCCTCGACGGATCCCGAGACGCGCCAGTTCGTGCGCGGCGAGCCCGACGGGCCGGTGAAGTTTCACTACCCGGCGCCGACGTTAGACGAGGACTTCGGAGTTCACGCGTGAACTTCGTTCAAGCCCTCGGCGCCCGCACGCTGCTGGCGATGCAGCGCTTCGGCCGCGCGGCGCTGTTCTTCATCGACCTGGTGGCGCACCTGCCGCCGGTGTTGATGCGCTTTGGTCTGGTGATCAAGCAGATCCACGCCATCGGCAACCGCTCGCTGGTCATCATCCTGGCCTCCGGCCTGGCCGTCGGCTTCGTGCTGGCGCTGCAGATGTACTACGCGTTGGCCACTTACGGCGCCACCGAGTCGCTCGGCCTGATCGTCAACCTGAGTCTGGTGCGCGAGTTGGGGCCGGTGGTCACGGGGCTGCTGTTCGCCGGCCGCGCCGGCACATCGCTGACCGCCGAGATCGGCTTGATGAAAGCCGGTGAGCAACTGGCGGCGATGGAGATGATGGCGGTGGACCCGCGCGCGCGCGTCTTCGCGCCGCGGTTTCTCGGTGGCATCATTTCGATGCCCTTGTTGGCGGTGTTGTTCTCGGCCGTAGGCATCATGGGCGCATGGGTTGTCGGTGTGGTGCTGATCGGTCTGGATTCCGGCAACTTCTGGTCCTTGATGCAGTCGCGCGTGGATGTGTGGCGCGATGTCGGCAACGGTGTGCTGAAAAGTTTCTTCTTCGGCGTGGTCTGCACCGCGGTGGCGCTGTACCAAGGCTGGCAAGCTGAAGCGACGCCCGAGGGTGTAGCCTATGCGACGACACGCACCGTGGTCGTTTCGTCGCTCGGTGTGCTGGGCATGGATTTCGTGCTCACGGCGTTGATTTTCTCGGCGCCGTGAGCGGCGGCGACAAGGAGAGCGTTTGATGAGCAAGAAAAGCATCGAAGTGTTGGTCGGCCTGTTCGTGTTGCTGGGCATGGCGGCGCTGGTGTTCCTGGCGCTGAAGGCGGCCAACCTGGCCAGCTTCGGCGAGCACAAGGGCTACACCGTCAGCGCCAAGTTCGACAACATCGGCGGCTTGAAGCCGCGCGCGCCGGTGCGCAGCGCCGGCGTCACGGTGGGCCGCGTGAAGAGCATCTCGCTCGATCCGAAAACCTACCAGGGCCTGGTGCGGCTGGAGATCGACAACTTCGTCAAATGTCCCAAGGACACCTCGGCCAAGATCCTCACCGCCGGTTTGCTCGGCGACCAGTACATCGGCTTGGAGCCCGGCGCCGACGAGAAGGAGCTGGCCGGCGGCGACGTGATCAAGCAGACGCAATCGGCGGTGGTGCTCGAGAACCTGATCGGCCAGCTGATCTTCAACCGAGCCGCGGATGCCGGCAGCGGCACACCGGCCCCTGCCGAACCGGCGCCCAAGAAGTGATGAAAACCAAACCTCGACACGCTGCCCTGCTGGCGTTGGCTTTCGTTGCCGCGGCAGCCAACGCGCAGTCGGCCAACGATCCCTTCGAGCGCGCCAACCGCGCCATCTTCGGATTCAACGAGGCGCTCGACGGTGCGGTGCTGACGCCGGTGGCCAAGGGCTACCAGGCGGTGGTGCCGGAGTTGCTGCGCAGCGGCGTGACCAACTTCTTCGGCAACTTCGGCGACGGCTGGTCGGCCATCAACAACCTGCTGCAAGGCAAAGTCGAGGCCAGCGCGACGATGGTGATGCGCGTGGCCGCGAACACGCTGTTCGGCATCGGCGGCATCTTCGACGTTGCGAGCGACCTCGGCATGGAGCGCAGCACCGAAGACTTCGGCCAGACGCTGGGGCGTTGGGGCATGCCGGCAGGCCCGTACCTCGTCTGGCCCTTGCTCGGGCCTTCGACGGCGCGCGACACGCTCGGCCGCCCGCTCGATCTGGCGTGGTCGCCGTCGCTGGCCATCAACGACGGCGGCGTCAACATCGGCCTGTCTGCCCTCAACCTGATCGACACGCGGGCCAACCTGCTCGGCGCCTCGCGCGTCGTCGATGGCCTGGCTTTCGACAAGTACACCTTCATTCGTGACGCTTACGTCGCGCGGCGCCGCAACCTGGTGTATGACGGCAACCCGCCCGAGTTGCCGGAAGACAAAGAGCCGGCAGAGCCGGCGCCGGCTGCGCCCAAGTAAACCCGCGCGCCGACCGCGCGTTGAAGTCCCCGTGCCCGCTGTTTCGCGGGCGCCGTGAAAGGAAATCCATGTTGTCTTTGAAGCGAACCCTGGCCGGCCTGGTGATGTCCGTGGCGACATCCCTGGTCATGGCGCAGAGCACGCCCGACGCGCTGATCAAACAAGTTTCGACCGAAGTCATCGACACCATCAAGGGCGACAAGACGCTGCAAAACGGTGACGTGAGCAAGATCATTTCGCTGGTCGATGCCAAGGTCATGCCGCATGTCAACTTCCAGCGCATGACGGCCGCCGCCGTCGGCCGCAACTGGCGCACTGCGACGCCGGAGCAGCAAAAGCGCCTGCAAGAAGAGTTCAAGACGCTGCTCGTGCGCACCTACGCCGGTGCGCTGACGCAGGTCAAGGACCAGACGGTGCAGTTGAAGCCGCTGCGCGCGGCGGCTGAAGACACCGAAGTCGTCGTGCGCACCGAGGTCAAGGGCAAGGGCGAGCCGATCCAGCTCGACTACCGCCTCGAGAAGACCGATGCGGCATGGAAGATCTACGACGTCAACGTGCTCGGTGTTTGGCTGGTCGAGCAGTACCGGAACCAGTTCGCGCAAGACATCAACAGCAGCGGCATCGACGGCTTGATCACCAAGCTGGCCGAGCGCAACAAGGGCGCGAAGTCATGACGGTAGCGCTGCCCGCCAAGCTCAACATCGCTGGAGCGAGTGCGGCCTTGCCCGCACTCGTCTCTGCGGCAGCTCAGGGCAGCGGCGCGCTGGCGGTGGACGCCAGCGCGCTGAAGACTTTCGATTCGTCTGCGATCGCCACCTTGCTCGAAATGCGCCGCCTTGCGCCGGGGCGCGAATTCAGCGTCAGCGGCGCGCCTGCGGCGATGGTCGATCTGGCGACGATGTACGGCGTGGCCGAGTTGCTCGCCTTCAAGGCTTGAAATGACGACCCCTCGCCCGCTGCGCGGGCACTCCCCCGAGGGGAGGCTCAGGCCTACGCTTGGGAGCGGCCCGGCGCTGGCCTGAGCGTCACTCCGCCTTCGCGTAGCGCTTCGCGCGCAGATTGCGTTTGATCTCGGCCAGCATCGGCCGCAATTCACCGCCCAGCCGGAGCGCCACACCGGTGGTCAGGATGTCGATGATTACCAGGTGCAGCAGGCGCGACACCATCGGGCTGTATCGGTCGTAGTCTTCCGGGTGGTCAGCCGCCAGCAGGATCTGCTGCGCGCTGTTGTTCGCCGAGCGCGCCA
>JANMHY010000857.1:0-1916 GCA_031375525.1 Burkholderiales bacterium | reverse complement strand
GTCGCCGCCGCGGCCGCGGGCGACACGGCAGCGCAAGCGAGCTTCGAGCGCTACCGCGAACGCCTGGCGCGTGCGCTGGCGCAAGTCATCAACCTGCTCGACCCCTCGTCCATCGTGCTCGGCGGCGGCATGAGCAACATCGATGCGCTGTACGCCGACGTGCCGCGGCGCTGGGCGCCGCATGTTTTTTCCGATACTGTCAGCACGCCGCTGCTGCGCGCCAAGCATGGCGACTCGTCCGGCGTGCGTGGTGCGGCGTGGTTGTGGAGATGAGCTGGCGATGACCGTTCGAGAAATTCTCAAGATGGGTGACCCGCGGCTGCTGCGCGTGGCGCCGCCGGTCACGCAGTTCGACACGCCCGAGTTGCATGCCCTCGTCGCCGACCTGTTCGACACGATGGAAGCCGCCAACGGCGCCGGCCTGGCCGCGCCGCAGATCGGCGTCGATCTGCAAGTGGTGATCTTTGGTTTCAGCACGAATCAACGCTATCCGGATGCGCCGCCGGTGCCGCTGACGGTGCTGTGCAACCCGGTCATCGAGCCGCTGGACGAGGCGATGGAAGAGGGCTGGGAAGGCTGCCTGTCGGTGCCGGGCCTGCGTGGCGTCGTGCCACGCTCTGCGCGCATCCGCTACCGCGGTTTCGACCCCACCGGGAATGCCCTCGAGCGCGAGGCCGAGGGCTTCCACGCCCGCGTGGTCCAGCACGAGTGCGACCACCTGCTCGGCCGCCTGTACCCGACGCGGATGACGGATCTCACGAAACTGGGCTTCACCAGCGTGTTGTTCCCGGAGCTGGACGCGTCATCGGACGACTGAAACGTAAAGCAACGTCAAGCGCGTCAGCGGCGCTAACCTTTGTTGCGTTGTGCGGACCAAGGCGCTGGCAAGCACCGGCGCTGAACGAGGAGCTCACATGACCCCCGCCGCCATCTCGCAACCCGTCATCCGCCGCACGCTGCATTCGCTGATGGCGCTGACCCTGGCCTTTTTCGCTCTGGCCGCCGCCAGCAGCGCCGCCTGGGCCGACCCGCCGGGGCGCGTCGGCCGCATCGCCGAGACCGACGGCAACGTCTGGCTATTCGACGACGAGCAGGGCGAGTGGGTGCAGGCCCGACGCAACCGGCCGGTGACCGAGGGCGACCGCATTTCTGCCGAGCAGGGCGGCCGGGCCGAGGTTCAGATCGGCGCGGCCACGTTGCGCCTGGACGGCGCCACCGATGTCGAGTTCACCCAGTTGAACGACGCCCGCGTGCGCGTGCGCGTGCTCGGCGGCAGCGTCGCGTTGCGCGTGCGCGGCGGCGAGTCGGTGCGCGAGTTCGCGGTCGTCACCAACGAAGGCCGTTACGAACCGCTGCGTCCGGGTCATTACCGCGTCGATGTGCGCGAGCAGAGCAGCCTCGGCGAAACGCTGGCCGGCGCGATGCGCTTCGAGGCCAACGACAGCGTGCTCGACCTCGCCGACGGCCAGCGCGCCGAGTTCTGGCAGGAGCGCGGCACCACGCACTACGCCTGGGCGACGCCGCAGAACGACCGCTTCGGCGACTGGGTGGCGCGGCAAGACCGCGAAGACACGCGCGAGCGCAACCGCTACGTCTCCAACGAAATGACCGGCGCCGACGACCTGGACCGCAACGGCCGCTGGGACCGCCACCCCGAGTACGGCGCGGTCTGGTACCCGACCGTGGTGGCTGCTGACTGGGCGCCGTACCGCTACGGCCAGTGGGTGCACACGCGCGGCTATGGATGGACCTGGGTCGACGACGCACCGTGGGGCTTTGCGCCGTTTCACTACGGCCGCTGGGTCAGCTACGGCGGCCGCTGGGGCTGGTGCCCGGGGCAGTACGTGGCGCGCCCGGTCTATGCGCCGGCGCTGGTAGCGTGGTTCGGCGGCCCTCACGTCAGCGTCGGTATCAAC
>JANMHY010000839.1:0-4916 GCA_031375525.1 Burkholderiales bacterium | reverse complement strand
CGCCCTCGGCCACCGTCTGCAACTCGTTCATCAACCGCAGAATCGCCGCCTGGTTGGCGTCGTTGACGCGCTTGGCCTCGTTCTCCTGGCGCTGCGCTTGCACGCGCTGCGATTCGGCCAACTTAGCGCGCTGGCCTTGGTCGGCGACGAACAGGCGCAGCAGGCCGAGTGCGGACAGCGCCGCGGCCGTCAGGCCGAGCAGGATCAGCGCGATGCTGGCGGCGCTGAGGCCGCGGCCTTCGAGTTTGCCTTGCAGCTCTTCGAGGCCCTTGCGCAACGGCTCGCTGTCGGCCACCACCGAGGCCTGCGCTTCACGCGCAGCCACCAGGCCTTGCAGGTTGTTCAGAATCGCGCTGGCATCGGTGCGCGTCTTTTCGTACTGCGTCACCAGTTGCTGCAAGCGCTCCTTGGTCTGCGGATCCTTGGTGCCGGTCAGGCGCAATTCGGCGCTGCCATTGAGCAGGCCATTGGCGATTTCGCGGAAGGAATTCAAGTCCTTGCCGAGCAGGAACACGGCCTCGGGGCTGACGCCCTCGGTGGTCAGGAACTCGTTGGCGCTCTTGCCGATGCGCTGCGTCAGCATCACCAGCTGACCGACCGCCGACAACTCTGCGGCGCTGGCATCTTGCTGCAGCTTCAGCGACGACACCGTCTCCGCCGTCTCCAGCAGCTCCGACGATTGGCGGTTGATCGCGCGCAGCGCCTGGCCGACCTGCGTCAGCGTCTTCTGCTGCGCCAGCACGACGCCGGCGTTTTTCTCGGCGCGCTCGACGAGCGGCATCAGCGGCTCGATCGCGCCCTGCGCGGCGTACGAGACGGCCTTGATGTCGGCACTGCCGTCCTTCAATGCACGCAGGTTCTTGCCCAGCACGTCAGCGCTCTCGCGCACTTCACCGAAGGCGCTGTCGCTGCCCAGCAGCGCTTGCGACACCGACTTGGCCAGGCGCTGCGATTGCATCAGCGCCTGACCGGTCGTGCCGACCTGCGACGAGCCTTCGTTGGCCGCGCTGACCGCCAGCCACGAGCCGCCGATGAGGCCGCCGAGGCCGAGCACCAGCGCCAGGAAGAGTGCGTTTCGCTGTTGAGCGGCGGGCAGGTGGCCGATCAACGGCAGGCCCGTGCCTGCGGACGCGGCGCCTTCGGCGCCGGGCAAGCGGGTCTCGCTGTACTCGCCGCCCGTTTCGGTCGCATTGACTTCGGACAGGATCGACGAATCGGTGTTGCCCTGAGTCACCGCCGGCGACTGCGTGGGGGCGCTCAGATCGACCGCCAGCGAGGCCATGCCGCCACCGCCGCCGAGGCCTGCCAGCACCATGTCGTCCGGCCGCACCGGCACCACTTCGTCGAACATCGACGCCAGGTCGTCATCGCGGCGGTCCGCATCACGGCCCTTGCCTTTGAACTTGTCGAGGAAACTCATGAGGCCCCCAGAGAAAATCTGCTTGTTGGGTTGAAGGCGTCGGCTCAGGCAGCGACGATGGAGAGGAAATGCTCGTCCTGGGCCAATCGGGCCAGGTCGAGGGTTTGCCAGGCGCGCTGGGCCGGGTCGATCAACACGCCGCCGGCGAAGGCCGGGCGAGCGGCGCCGTCGTTGGCTGCCACGGTCATCTGATCGCTGCTGCGCAGGCCGGCCAGACGATCGACGAGCAACGCACAGTTCATGCCGAGCGCCGAGCCGAAGGCCACCAGGCGCGATTGTTCGCGCACCGCTTCAGCCGCCGGCGCCTCGGGCAGACCGAGAAAACGCGCCAGATCGACCACACCATGCAGGCCGCCGCGCAGGTTGGCCACACCGATGAACCAGGGCTGCGTATGCGGCACCGGCATCACCGCTGCCGGCGGGAAGATCTCGCCGGCCTGCTCGAGCGGCAGCAGCAGGCCATGGCCACGGCACTCGATCGCCAGCCACGACTGGCCACGCTGCTCGCTGCGCGCGGCTTGCATGCGCGCGGCCAGCCGCGTTTGCAGCTCGCGCAGGGCTTCACGGTTAGCCATGGTGAGCCTCGAAGCCAACGCGCGGGCCAGCGCCGGGCCGCTCCCAAGCGTCCGGCCCGCGCCTCCCCTCGGGGGAGTGCGAACGGAGTGAGCGAGGGGTCGTCATGTCAGTCGAAGTTTCTGATCTTGGAGATCAACTCGTCGGTGTTGACCGGCTTGACGACGTAGTCGCGCGCGCCCTGGCGCATGCCCCAGACCTTGTCGGTCTCGAGGCCCTTGCTGGTGCACATGATCACCGGCACGTCCGAGAAGCGCGGATCGCGGGTGATGGCGCGTGTGAGCTGGAAGCCGTTCTGGCCCGGCATGACGACGTCCATCAGGATCAGGTCGGGCTTTTCCTCGCCCAGGCGGCGCATGGCATCTTCGCCGTTCTCGGCGCTGCGCACCGCGTAGCCGCGCTTGGTCAGCAACTCAGTGAGGTGGTGCAGCTCGGTCTTGGAGTCGTCAACGAGCAGGATTTTCTGGATGGTCATGGTGGGGTCGCGCTGAGCGTGTGGATCGCGAACGTCAGGCCGCGGCTGGCGCTTCGACGCGCTTGCTGAACTGCAGCACGGCGCGCAGCAACTGTTCTTTGGTGAAGGGTTTGGTCAGGTAGTCCTCGGCGCCGACCATGCGCCCGCGCGCCTTGTCGAACAGCCCGTCCTTGGACGACAGCATGATCACCGGCACACGTGCGAAGCGCGGGTTGCGTTTGATGATGGCGCAGGTCTGGTAGCCGTCCAGCCGCGGCATCAGGATGTCGCAGAAGATCAGCTCCGGGCCATGGTCGTTGACCTTGGCCAGGGCGTCGAAGCCGTCTTCGGCCAGCACCACCTGGTGGCCGCCCTGCGCCAGAAAGATCTCGGCGCTGCGGCGGATCGTGTTGCTGTCGTCGATGACGAGCACCTTGACGCCGTTGGCGTGGGCAGCGGGGGTCGAGGCGTTCATCGGGCGTCAGCTCCTTGCAAAATTCTCTGGGTGCACAGGCTCACAGCTGCACCATCTCGAAGTCTTCTTTGCGCGCACCACATTCCGGGCAGGTCCAGTTCATGGGCACGTCAGCCCATGCCGTTCCGGCCGACAGGCCGTGTTCGGGATCGCCGGTGGATTCTTCATAAATCCAGCCGCAGATCAGGCACATCCAGGTACGAGAGGGTTCGGTCACGAGAGCGTGTCAATCACTACAATGCGGACCTATTGTATGGAGCGTAAAAACGAGAAATCCAAGCGCTGCTAGGCACATACGGTACTTTCTTCACATTCCGCTAGAGGTCTGCTTCGAGTCCTTCGGCGATTGCCTAGAACCACACATAAATCGCATGACACCAGCACCTGCCGGTTGCGTCCCGCTATGAATCCCGACCCTACCGTTGCCGATCCCGGCGCCGTCGTCGCCGAAGAGCCGCCGGCGCCGGCCTGCGTGATGAGCTTCAACGCCAGCGATGCGTCCGGTGCCGGCGGCAGCGCGGGCGACGTGGCCACGATCGCGGCGATGGGCGCGCACACCTTGCCGGTGATCACCTCGATCGTGCTGCGCGACAGCGCCGAGGTCTTCGACCAGCACCCGATCGAGGCCGAGCAGGTGGCCGAGCAGGCGCGCACGATCCTGGAAGACGTGACGCTGGCGGCCTGGAAGGTCGGCTTCCTCGGCAACGCCGACAACGTCGCCGCCGTCGCCGAGATCCTCTCCGACTACCCCGATGTGCCGCTGGTGGCCTACATGCCCAGCCTGGGCTGGGTCGATGAAGACGAGCTGCAGAACTACATGGAAGCGTTCCGCGAGCTGATCCTGCCGGCCGCTGAAGTGCTGGTGGGCAACCACAAGACGCTCACCGACTTCCTGCTGCCCGAATGGGACAACGAGCGCGCGCCGTCCGCGCGCGAGCTGGCCGTGGCCGCCGGTGAACATGGCACGCGCTTCGTGCTCGTCACCGGCGTCATGCTGCCGTCCAAAGGCAAGGAGCAGTGGATCGACAACGTGCTGGCGTCGCCGCAGGGCGCGCTCACCGGCGAGAAGTTCGAGCTCTTCGAAGCCGGTTTTGTCGGCGCCGGCGACACGCTGTCGGCCGCACTCGCCGCGCTGCTGGCCTCGGGCGCCGAGCTGTCGGACGCCGTCGGCGAAGCGCTGCAGTTCCTCGACCAGAGCCTGGACGCGGGCTTCCGGCCCGGCATGGGCAACGTCGTCCCGGATCGCTTTTTCTGGGCGCTGCCGCCGCCCGAGGACGGCGAGGCGCCCGCCGAGGGCGACGCCGAGCCCGAAAACAACAGCGGCCTGCCGCCGGGAGCCTCGCGCCGTGTCCACTAACCAGCAATTGTTCGAACGAGCGCAGCGCGTCATTCCCGGCGGCGTCAACTCGCCCGTGCGCGCCTTTCGCGCCGTCGGCGGCACGCCGCGCTTCATCGCCCGCGCGCAAGGCACGTACCTGTGGGACGCCGAGGGCCAGAAATACATCGACTACATCGGCTCCTGGGGGCCGATGATCCTCGGCCACGGTCACCCGGCCGTGCTCGACGCGGTGCAGAGCGCCGCACGCGAGGGCCTGAGCTTTGGCGCGCCGACCGAGCGCGAGATCGAACTCGCCGAGGCGATCCTCGCCCACGTGCCGAGCATGCAGCAGGTGCGCTTGGTGTCGTCGGGCACCGAAGCCGGCATGAGCGCGTTGCGTCTGGCGCGCGGCGCCACCGGGCGCGCCAAGTTCATCAAGTTCGAAGGCTGCTATCACGGCCACGCCGATGCGCTGCTGGTCAAGGCCGGCTCGGGCCTGGCCACCTTCGGCCATCCGACCTCTGCCGGCGTGCCGCCCGAAGTCGCCAAGGACACCATCGTGCTGCCGTACAACGACGTCGCCGCGCTCGAAGCGGCGTTCGACGCCCACCCGCGCGAGCTGGCCTGCGTGATGGTCGAGCCGATCGCCGGCAACATGAACTTCGTGCGCGCCAGC
>JANMHY010000804.1:0-3738 GCA_031375525.1 Burkholderiales bacterium | reverse complement strand
GGATTATGGCCGAGGGCTTCAGGCGGCTGGCTGCAACAACGGCATCAAACCGCCGCGCTGATCGAGCGCGATCAGGTCGTCACAGCCGCCGACATGCGTCTCGCCGATGAAGATCTGCGGCACGGTGCGGCGGCCGGTGACCTCGATCATCTTGTCGCGCTGTTCGGCATCGAGATCGATGCGAATCTCGTCGATCGCCGCGACGCCGCGCTGCTTCAACAGCGCCTTGGCGCGCAAGCAGTAAGGGCAGACCTGGGTGGTGTACATGCGCACGGTGTTCATGCTCTGAATTGTTCCCGAGATCGCTCGGCGCCGCCGACGGCGCGCCACCTGACCTGACTCAGGCTGCGGACTTCTCCACAGGCAAATTGGCTTCGCGCCAGGCGCCGAAGCCGCCGGCCAGCGGCTGCGCCTTCTCGTAGCCCGCTTTGCGCAGCAGACCCGCCGCACGCGACGCGCGCGATCCCGTCGGGCAGACGACGACCAGCGGCAGCGCCTTGTTGCTCGGCAACTCCTTGGCGCCTTCGAGCTTGGCCAGCGGCACATTGCGCGCGCCGTTCGGGTGCCCCTTGGCGAATTCGTCGGGCTCGCTGACATCGATCAGCACCGCCTTTTCGCGGTTGATCAAGCGTACCGCTTCGTTGGTGCCGATGCTGCCCGCGCCGCCCTTGCCTTTCAGCTGAGGCCAGACCAAGAAGAAGCCCGACACCAGCGCGGTCAGGACCAACATCCAATTCTTCAGCAGGAACTCGAGCACGGCGGATCAGACAGAGGGCAAGGAGCGCGAATCATACAATCCGCCCCCTTCGAGACCTCCTTGCACCTGCCATGCACAAGCTCGTTCTGATCCGCCACGGCGAATCGACCTGGAACCTCGAGAACCGCTTCACCGGCTGGACCGATGTGCCGCTCACCGACACCGGCGTCGCGCAGGCGCGCGAGTCCGGTCGGCTGTTGAAGCAAGCCGGCTACGAGTTCGATCTCGCGGTCACATCGGTGTTGAAGCGCGCCATCTGGACGCTGTGGCACGCCCTCGATGTGATGGACCGCACCTGGTTACCGATCGTCAATGACTGGCGCCTGAACGAGCGCCACTACGGCGCACTGCAGGGCCTCAACAAGTCCGACATGGCCAAACAGTACGGCGACGAGCAGGTGCTGATCTGGCGCCGCAGCTACGACGTGCCGCCGCCGCTGTTGGGCGCCGACGATCCGCGCAGCGAACGCGGCGATCTGCGCTACGCCAAACTGGCCGCCGGTGAGGTGCCGTTGACGGAGTGTCTGAAGGACACCGTGGCGCGGGTGATGCCGTGCTGGAACGACGCGATTGCACCGGCTATCGAGAGCGGCCAGCGACTCGTCATCGCCGCGCACGGCAACTCGATCCGCGCGCTGGTGAAGTATTTGGACGGCATCGGCGACGCAGAGATCGTCGGCCTGAACATTCCGAACGGCATACCACTCGTGTACGAGCTGGACGCAAACCTGAAGCCGATTCGCCACTACTACCTCGGCGACCCCGAAGCTGCGGCGAAGGCGGCCGCGGCAGTGGCGGCGCAGGGCAAGAAAGCGTAGCTACGCTGGCGGCAACTCGGCCGCAATCGTTTCGCGCAAGTGCGCGGCCAAAGCGCGCCGATCGGCATGGGCCGTGCTTTGCGCGGCGAGCACCCGCACCTCGACGTTCAACCCGCGCGCGCAGACAAAACGCCACGCGCTTTGCGCCAGCGTCGTCTCGCCCAGGAACTCGGCCAAGGGGCTGATCGTGTGCTGCGCGTCGAAGAACCGCAGCACCACCGGCTGCACTGGCGTTGAGGTTGTCACCGCGGCATGCAACAGGTTGGCATGAAACGGCAGCAGCGTTCGGCCGTCGCCGGTCGTGCCTTCTGGAAATACGGCAACCGTGTCGCCAGCCTGCAGCGCTGCGGCCATCTGGTGCACCACGCGCAGCGCGTCGCGCTTTTTTTCGCGCTCGATAAACAAGGTGCCGGCACCAGCGACGAGCTTGCCGATCAGCGGCCACTGTTTGACGTCGGCCTTGGAGACGAAATGCGCTTCGGGAATCACGGCGTGAATGGCCGCAATGTCGAGCCACGAGACATGGTTCGAGACCACGAGCTTGGCGCCGGCCCGCGGCGCGCCCTGCGCATGCAGCGTGATGCCGATCAGGCGCAGCAGCTTGGCCGACCACCACTGGATGCGCGCGTGGCGTTGTGCCGCACTGTACGAACCGAAGCACAGCACGATGATCGCCAGGCCGTGCACGCCGTGCACCAGCAGGCGCAAGATGCGCCACGCGCCGACGACGCTTCGCATCAACGGTCGAACGCGACGCTGCCTGCCACCAGCGTCGTGCGCACGCGGCCCGGCACCTCGAAGCCGCTGGTCGCAAACGCAAACGGCGTGTGCTTGCCTTGGCTGACCAGCGTGGCGTCGCTGACCTGCCAACGGGCAAGTGGGTCGAACACGCAGATGTCGGCGACGCCGCCTTCGATCAGCCGGCCCGCACTCGCCGACAGCGTGCCGATCGCACTGCCGAGCACACGCACCGGCTCGCTGGTGATGCGCGCGAGCGTGGCCGGCAGCGCCAGGCCGCGCTGCTCGCCCCAATGCAGCGCCAGGCCGAGCAGCAGCTCCAAGCCGGTGGCACCCGGCGTGGCTTCGGCAAACGGCAGCGTCTTCTCGTCGGCATCGACCGGCGTGTGGTCCGACACCAGGGCGTCGATCGTGCCGTCGGCCAGCGCCGCTTGCAGCGCGTCGCGGTCGCGCTGCTGACGCACCGGCGGCGTCAGGCGCAGCGCGGAGTTGAAGTAGCCGATGTCCATGTCCGTCAGGTGCAGCGAGTTGATGCTGACATCGGCCGTCAGCGGCAGGCCCTCGGCCTTGGCGCGACGCACCAGTTCGACGCCGGCCGCGCTCGACAGGCGTTCGAGATGCACGCGTGCACCGGTGGCGCGCATCAGCTCGAAGATCGTGAACAGCGCGATCGTCTCCGCGGCCACCGGCACACCGGCCAGGCCCAAACGTGTGGCCACCGCGCCGCTGGCCGCCACGCCAACGCCGAGCCACGGATCGCGCGGCTGCAGCCACACCGTGTAGCCGAAGGTCGCGGCATATTGCAGCGCGCGTTGCAGCGTCAGCGTGTTGGTGATGCCCGCATCGGCCTGCGAAAAACCGACGCAGCCGGACTCGGTGAGCTCGGCCATCTCGGTCAGCGCCTCGCCGGCCAGGCCGCGCGTCAACGCACCGAGCGGGAAGACGCGGCAGCGCGAGAGTTTGCGCGCGCGGAACTTCAGCATCTCGACCAGGCCCGGCTCGTCGAGCGGCGGGTCGGTGTCGGGCGGGCAGACCAGACTCGTCACGCCGCCGGCCGCAGCGGCGGCCAGTTCGCTCTCCAGCATGCCTTCGTGTTCGTGGCCCGGCTCGCGCAAGCGTGCCGCCAGATCGACGAGGCCCGGCGCAACGACGAGACCGCCGGCATCGATCGTGCGCTCGGCCTCGAACTCGCGCGGCACGTCGCCGAGGGCGACGATGCGGTCGCCGGCAATTGCGAGGTCACCGTTGCGGTCCAACCCACTCGTGGGGTCGATCAGCCGACCGTTCTTGATGAGGAGCTTCATACGGCAATCTCGTTGCGACGGGCAGTCAATACTGGAGTTTGGATCGCAGCGTTGCGTCGCCCGAAAGACTCAGAGCTTTGCCCAAGGATCAAGGGGCGCTCGGGCCTAGCCACGGAATTCG
>JANMHY010000774.1:0-2089 GCA_031375525.1 Burkholderiales bacterium | reverse complement strand
ATGGCGCCGTGCGAGCCCTTCGCCCGTCACGCCCTGCTGCACAGCATCGAGCTCGAACTCGGCCGGCTCGAGTGCTGTCCGAAGCTGGCCTCGCGCGTGCAACATTTTGTCGAGCGCGGCGTGCCCTACTTCGCACCGGCGGATGCGCATTACCGCGACTGGGCCGCCAAGGCGGCGTCGCTGTGGGACGAGCTGCATTCGCGCAGCGGGTCGGAACAGGAAGCCTCATTGGTTTGAGACACTGCATCAGGGAAAGAAAAAAGGGGCGCCTCGGCGCCCCTTTTTCATGGCAGGTGGCGGGTCAAGATTTTGGCTTCTTGGCCTCGTCCATGCGCTTGGCCAGCTCGGCGGCCGGCAACGCGCCGGGCACGCGATCGCCGTTCTCGAAGATGATCGCCGGCGTGCCGTTGATGCGGTACTTCTTGCCGTACTCGAGGTTGCGCTGGATCGCTGCGTCGTCGCACTTGCCCATCGCGCGCGGCGGCGTCACGCCGTCGATCATCCAGTCGCGCCAGGTTTTCATCGCATCCTTGGCGCACCAGATGGCGCGCGACTTCTCGTTCGAGTCGGGCCCCAGCACCGGATAGACGAAGTTGTAGATCGTCACGTCCTTCAAGGCCAGCAGGTCACGCTCCAGGCGTTTGCAGTAGCCGCAATTCGGGTCGGCAAACACGGCCAGCTTGCGCGAGCCGTTGCCCTGCTTGATGACCATCGCGTCCTTCACCGGCAGCTCGTCGAACTTGATCGCCGTCAACTTGGTGATGCGCTGTTGCGTCAGGTTGCTCTTGGTCTTGGTGTCGATCAGCTCGCCCTGGATGAGGTGGCTGCCATCGGCATCGGTGTACAGCACCTCGTTGCCGATGCGCAGCTCCCAGATGCCCGGCAGCGCCGTCTTGGTGACCTCGTCGATCTTCGGAAATTCCGGCAGGCGCTGCCCCAGGTTCTTGCGAATCTCGGCTTCATCGGCCAGGGTGGGCAGCGACAACGCAACGAGCAGCGGTAGCAGGAGAGATCGAATCGTGGGCATGACGGTTGTCCTTGGTGAGCGCCGCTGGTCTGAAGGACTCTATTGTCCCAGGGCGCGCGCTGCAAGCCAACGCTTCAACGGCGCAGCCGCCTCGACCAGACCCAGCCCGCGGTTGCGAAGTTCCCGCGCCCAGGGCGCTGGGTGTGCAAAAAGTCGCAGCAGGCCATCGGTCATCGCGGCCATGGCCTGCACCGGCAAGGCGCGCTGTCGCGCATAACGCTCGAGCAATGTGGCATCGGCCAGATCGCGCCACGGCTCGCGCTCCGCGAGCACCTGCACCAGCGCCGCCACGTCGCCGAGGCCGAGGTTCAGGCCCTGCCCGGCCAGCGGATGCACAACATGCGCGGCGTCGCCCACCAGCAACCAGCCCGGGCCGTGCACGCGCAGGGCGCGCGCCAGCATGAGCGGCCAGGACGCGCGTTGGCTGGCCAATGTCAGCGCGCCTGCGGCGCCTTGCGTGGACTGCATCAACTCGATTTCGAATTCCGCATCGGTCAAGGCGAGCAAGGTCTGCGCGCGCTCGGCCGGAAGCGACCACACCAGCGCCAGGCCGTGGCCGGCCAGCGGCCTGTCGGTCGGCAGCAGGGCCAGCACATCGGGCGCTCGAAACCATTGCCGCGCCAGCCCGCCGTGCGGCGCATCGGTTTGCAAGCGCGCGGCGATCGCCGTCTGGCCGTAGTCGTGCGTCTCGAAAGTCACACCCAGTTGCTCGCGTGTTGACGATGCGCGACCCTCGGCGAGCACCAGCAGCCGCGCCGGCACGTCGTCGGTGGTGGCGCTGACATGCGGCGCGTAGCGCAGCGCCGCCGCCAACTCGGCTTCGAGCGCGGCCGCATCGACGATCCACGCCAGCTCGCGGACCTGCTGCTGCCACGCCGAGAAGCGCAGCACCGAGGCCGCGGCATCGCCTTGCACGCGCATGTCGAAGACGGCGGTGCGCGCGTCGGCCGGCAACTCGTTCCAGACCTTGAGCGAGTCGAGCAGCGCCACCGACGCGGCGTTGAGCGCGTAGGCCCTCACATCCTCGCGCGCTGCATGGTGCGGCGGCGCTTGCAAGGCCAC
>JANMHY010000734.1:0-4347 GCA_031375525.1 Burkholderiales bacterium | reverse complement strand
GGGCGCGTGATGCTGAATGCTGCGCGTGGCGTGCTGCCCGATGGCACGGCTTTCTCCATCCCCGGTGACGACGCTGCGCCGGCGGCCTTCGAAGTGCCGGCCGATGCGCGCGATCAACTGCTCGTGCTGGCCGCTTCGATGTCGCGGCCGGGCGTGCCGGAGAGCGATGTCGAAGAGGCGTCGGTGTCGATGCCGCCGCGATTCCGCGTCAGCGATGTCGACGTCGCCGACGTGCATGCGGCGAGCCTGCGCACCGCGCCGCTGCAGATCGGGCGGCTGAAATTGCGCCTGATGCTCGCCTCCGATGCCAACGAGGGCTGCACCGCGATCGGCGTTGCGCGCCTGGTCGAGCGCCGCGCCGATGGTCGCGTCGTGCTCGATCCCCACTATGTGCCGCCGATGCTGCACGCCGGTGCTCATCCGGTGCTCGAAGGCTATGTGCGCGAGGTGCACGGCATGCTGCACCTGCGCGGCGATGTCATCGCCGGCCGCCTGGCCCAACCCGGCCGCGCCGGCATCGGCGAGATCACCGACTTCCTGATGCTGCAAGTGGTCAACCGCCAGGAGCCGCAGTTCGCGCATCTGCAGCGCATGGCGGTGCTGCATCCGGAGCGCTTGTACTACCAGTGCCTTGGCTTGGCCGGTGAACTTGCCACCTTCCGCGACCCGCGGCGTCCGCCGGCCTACCCGGCCTACCGGCACGACGATCTCGCCGCCTGCTTCCAGGCCGTGATGATCGACCTGCGGCAATCGCTGTCGATGGTGCTCGAGCAGACCGCGCTGCCGATCGAGTTGCAGTTGCGCAAGCATGGCGTTCGCGTGGCGGTGATCTCCGATGTCGAACTGCAGCGCAACGCCAGCTTCGTGCTCGCCGTGAACTCGCAGATGCCGGGCGACGCCTTGCGATCGAGGTTCCCGACGCAGGTCAAGATCGGCCCGGCCGAGCGCCTGCGCGATCTGGTCAGCCTGCAGTTGCCAGGCATCACGCTGCGCGCACTGCCGGTGGCGCCGCGGCAGATCCCGTACCACGCCGGTTTCACGTACTTCGAACTCGAGACGCGCGGCAACGAGATGTGGAAGCAGCTAGAGACCTCGGGTGGGCTGGCGCTGCATGTGGCCGGTGAGTTCCCCGGGCTCGAGATGTCGCTCTGGGCCGTCCGCGCATGAGTCGCCTGGCCTCGCCCTGTGCCATGGATTGCGTAGCGTGACAACATGAGCCAGCAAGACCCGCCGCCCGACCCGTTTGCCGCGTTCGACTCCGACCGCACGATCATCAAACCCAGCGCCGGCCGCGGCGCACGGGCTGCGGCCGATGGGGCGCAGGCAGCAGCGCCCTCTGCACCGATGGCGGCGCCGGCCGGCCCGCCCGAGGCGCCGACGGTCGCCGGCCTGAATCCACTTCTGCAGGCCGCCGCGCCTCTGTTGGCGCTGGCGCCGCGGCTGCGCACGATGGCGCGCCACCCGGACCCTGCCGCGCTGCGGATGTCGTTGGTCGAGGCCATCAAGCGCTTTGAAGCGGCTGTCCGCGCCCTGGGTGTGCCAAACCAGGAAGTGGTCGCCGCGCGCTACATCCTGTGCACGATGCTCGACGAAGCCGCCGCCAGTACGCCTTGGGGCGGCTCCGGTGCATGGGCATCGCAAAGCCTGCTGGTGCAATTCCACAACGAGTCCTGGGGCGGCGAGAAAGTTTTCCAGTTGCTGTCGCGGCTGGCTGAAGACCCGGCGAAGAACCGCAACCTGCTCGAGCTTGTTTACACGGCGCTGTCGCTCGGTTTCGAGGGCCGCTACCGGGTGCTGGACAACGGCCGCGCCCAACTCGACAGCGTGCGCGAGCGTCTGCTGCAAATGGTGCGTCAGCCCGGGGTGCCCCGCGAGCTGTCGAGCCAATGGCAGGGTGCGGTGCCGCCGACGCGACGGCTGCGTGACGGCATCCCGATGTGGGTCGTGGCCGTCGGCGCTGCAGCCCTGCTGCTGGCCGTTTTCGTCGTCTTGCGGCTGTCGTTGAACGCCGATACCGATGCCACCTTTGCCGCGCTGCAGTCGCTGGGGGCCAAGGCCCCCGTAGCGCCGGCGCCCGTGGCTCCGCCACAGCCGGCGACGCCGCCACCGCCAAGACTGGCCGTCCTGCTGGCGCCGGACATCCAGGCCAAGACCGTGGCCGTGCGCGACCTGGCTGACCGCTCGATCGTCACCTTGCAGGGCGACGGCATGTTCGGGCCCGGCAGCAGCGACGTGCAGCCTGCCTTCAAGCCGGTGCTGGCGCGCATCGGCGCGGCGCTGGCCAAGGTGCCGGGCACCGTGCTCATCAGCGGCCACACCGACAGCGTGCCGATCCGCTCGCTGCAATTCCCGTCGAACTGGCACCTGTCGAAGGCGCGCGCACTCGCCGTGCGCGACGTGTTGGCAGCGCAGGTGCTCCCCGCGCGCATGACTGCCGAAGGCCGTGCCGACACCGAGCCGGTCGATGACAACGCCAATGTCGCAGGACGCACCCGCAATCGGCGCGTCGAGATCACGCTCACGCCGTCGGCGGAAGGGGCCGAGCGGTGAAGCGCGTGCTGCAATGGCTTTTGAGTCCGGCGGTGATCGGCACGATCGGCCTGCTGGCGCTGTCGGCGCTGGTGTGGTGGGTCGGGCCGCTGCTCGGCCTGGGCGAAGCGCGGCCGCTGGCGTCGGTGTGGGTGCGTGCCGCGGTGCTCGTGCTGCTGTGGGCGCTGTGGCTCGGCCGCCTGGCCTGGGGCGCCTGGCAGCGGCGACGCCGGAACGCGGCGCTGCTCAAGGGCATGAGCGTCGGGCCGTCGGCCAGCGACCGCGAGGCGCAGGTGCTTTCGCAGCGCTTCAACGAGGCGGTGGGCAGACTGAAAGCCAGCGGCAAGCGCTCCTGGCTGAGCCGTCTGGGCGGTGGTGGCCAGTACCTTTACGAACTGCCTTGGTACATCTTCGTCGGCGCGCCGGGCTCGGGCAAGACCACCGCGCTGATGAACGCCGGGTTGCAGTTCCTGCTCGGCGAAGCCGGCGGCAAGGCCTCTGTGCAAGGCGTCGGCGGCACGCGCAACTGCGAATGGTGGTTCACGCAAGACGCCGTGCTGATCGACACGGCCGGCCGCTACGCAACGCAGGAGTCCGACCGCGATGTCGACGCCAGTGCCTGGGACAACTTTCTGGCCTTGCTCAAGCGCACGCGACCGCGGCAGCCGATCAACGGCGTGCTGTTGACGGTCAATGTGCAGGATCTGCTGCAGCAGGGCGCTGCCGAACGGCAGGAGCACGCGGCCAAGCTGCGGGCCCGCTTGCAGGAACTGCAGAGCAAGCTCGGCGTGCGCGCGCCGGTCTATGCGCTGGTGACCAAGGCGGACCTGATCGGCGGCTACAACGAAAGTTTCGAAGCGCTGGCCAAGGAAGCCCGCGATCAGGTCTGGGGGTTCACTTTCGAGCCTGAGACGGCTCCAGGCGACGACCCGCTGCGTGACTTCGACCGCCTGCACACGCAGCTCGGGCAGCGTGTGGCCGAGCAGCTGGTCGACCGGCTCGAGGCCGAGCGCGATGTGCTGCGCCGCGCCGCGATCTTTGCCTTCCCGCAAGAGCTGGCGGCGACCCAGGCGCTGCTCGGCGACTTCTTGCGCCGTGTCTTCTCGGGCGGCGGCGCCGTCGAGGTGGCGCCCCAGGTGCGCGGCGTGTACTACACGAGCGGCACGCAGGAAGGCTCGCCGATCGACCGCGTGATGGGAGCACTCGGGCGTTCGTTCGGTATCGAGGCCCGGCGCGCCGTGGCCGTCGGCGCCAAAGGCAAGAGCTTCTTTTTGCACCGGCTGCTGCGCGACGTCGTCTTTGCCGAGCGCGGGCTGGGCTCGGTCAACGCGCGTGCTGAGTTGCGTCGGCGTGCGCTGCGCTTCGGGGTGCTGACGTCGATCGTCATCGCCAGCACCGCCATGGGGGTCGGCTGGGCCGTCAGTCGGGCGCGCAACCTGGCGCATGCCGCCGAAGTCAGCGCCCGGCTGCCCGCATTGCAGCAGGCCGTGGCCGGTTTGCCGGCGGCCGGCGGCGTGGATGTGTCGCCGCTGCCTGGCGTGCTGACACAGGTCCGCGATGCCGCGCACGCCAGCGGCTTCGACATTGCCGTGCCGCCGTTGCTCAATGGCCTGGGGCTGTACCAGGGCGACAAGCTGGACGCCGGCGCGCAGTTGGCGTACCGGCAGTTGCTGGAAAGGACGCTCGCGCCGCGCATCGCGCGGCGCCTCGAAGAGCGCCTGCGGGCGTCAAGCAAAGACCAACTCGAGCGCGCCTACGAGTCGCTGAAGTTCTACCTCATGCTCTATTCGCCGGACCGCTTCGATGCGGCGGCGCTCA